>DASCOW010000157.1:0-2057 GCA_036012205.1 Verrucomicrobiota bacterium | reverse complement strand
GTCCGTTCCTCCTCCGACACGCCGCTCTTCTGCGATGCCATGTGGCGAAACCAATGGCCCATGATTAAGCAGAGACCAGCTTCCCGTCTATCCACTGGCAGCACAGAAAATGTCGGTTTTTCGAGAATCACCCTCACCCGGCACGGAAGCGTTTCACCCGGTGAGGAGTTCCTTCCGTCAGTCAAAAACAAACTATTACCGGGATCCATCAACCTCGTCTTTTCAGACGGCCATGCCGAGTCCAACCGATTGAATGATCTTTGGTCATTAAACTGGCATCAGAATTATAACAAGCAATGACGTTCCATTGTCCAGAAGTCACGGTGCCTCCGAGTGAGGCTTAGTGTATTTGACATACGAACACGATAACAAATTTCATGCCCAAACAGCCCCATGACACAACGCTTGGCCAAGCGCAGAGCCGACGGGATTTCCTTTGGCGCTCGGGCGGCGGCTTGGGCGGTATCGCACTGGCCGGCATGCTTGGGCGCGAGGGCGCACTCGCCGGCACGGCGAACGCCCGGCAACCGCTTGGCCTCCACCATGCACCCAGGGCCAAGCGCGTCATCCAGTTATTCATGGGCGGTGCCGCCAGCCACGTGGACCTGTTCGACCACAAACCGCTCCTGATCAAGCGCGACGGAAAAAAATGGGATCCTGGCGAAACCGTTGAGCTGTTCCAAAGCTCCCCCGGCAACACGTTCAAGTCGCCGTGGGAATGGACTCGACACGGCCAATGTGGCAAGCCACTAACCTCGATCGTCTCAGAGCTTGGCCAATGCGTCGATGATATGGCGTTCATCCACAATGTCGTCGGCAAGACCGGCGTACACAGTCAGGCCACGTACCTGCAGTCAACCGGTTTCCAACGGCCCGGCTTCCCCGGAATAGGTGCCTGGGTGAGCTACGGTTTGGGCAGCATGAATGACAACCTCCCGACTTTCGTAGTGCTGCCGGATCATCGCGGCTACGCCTCCAACGGGCCGAAAAACTGGAGCGCAGCTTTCCTCCCGGCGGCGCACCAGGGAACGACACTCTTCCCCGGCAGGCGTAACCCGATCGAAGACCTGTTTCCGCCCGGGGACTCTTTCGTGACCCGCGCCAGCGAGGTCGACACACAGAACTTGCTGGCGCAGTTCAACCGCAAGCACGCTGAGACGCGGAAGGCCGACTCCCGACTCGAGGCAAGAATCAAGTCATACGAGCTTGCCGCAGGAATGCAGTTGAGCGCCCCCGACGCGCTCAACATCGCCAGCGAACCGACACACATCAAGCGCCTCTACGGGCTAGATCACAACACCCAGTCGTGGCCGAAGGAAATCAACGAACTGGAGGAGATCGATTACTTTTCGCGCAAATGCCTCGTTGCCCGGCGGTTGCTCGAGCGCGGCGTGCGGTTTGTACAAATCTGGTCTGGCAACGACAACGGATTCCCCCGGCGCAATTGGGATTCCCACGAGGACATCCGGCGCGACCACGGCCCGCTCGCACGCGGGATGGCTCGGGGCTCGGCGGCGCTGATCCTTGACCTCAAGCAACGCGGCATGCTCGACGACACGCTCATCCTCTGGACAACCGAGTTTGGCCGGATGCCCTGCGCGCAGGGCGGAAAGGGACGGGATCACAACCCATTCGTGTTTACGAACTGGCTGGCCGGCGGCGGCATCAAGGGAGGCGTGACACATGGCGAAAGTGACGAGTGGGGCTTTCGCCCAGCCGATCGACTCAACCCCACTACCTGCCACGACATTCATGCCACCATCCTGCACCAACTCGGCATCGACCACGAACAACTGACCGTACGCCACGACGGGGTTGACAGACGGCTTACCGATGTTCATGGTGGCGTCATCCACAAGATTCTGACCTGATATGAAGCCTATGAAAGTCAATCGCACTCTACACGGCTTTACACTGATCGAGTTACTGGTCGTGATCGCAATTATTGCGATTTTGGCTGCTCTACTTCTGCCCGCTTTGGCGAAAGCCAAGCAGTCTGCCGTCAAGACCCACTGCGCCAGCAACATGAAACAGTGGGGAATTGGTATTATGATGTA
>DASCOW010000156.1:0-1138 GCA_036012205.1 Verrucomicrobiota bacterium | reverse complement strand
TCGGCAAACAGTTCGGCGTGATCATGGTGCTTGAGGCCGGCCACGAATATCAGGTGGCCACCTTCCGCGCCGAGAGCGGCTATATCGACGGCCGTCGGCCCGGCAGCGTCCGCTTCACCAACGCACGCGAGGACGCCCTGCGCCGCGACTTCACCATCAACGGTTTGTTTTACAATCCGCTCGCCGACGAGTTGCACGATTGGGTCGGCGGCCGGGCTGACCTCAAGGCCAAGCGCATCTGCACCATTGGCGATCCGACGCAGCGCTTTGGCGAGGACCGGTTGCGCCTTCTCCGCGCCGTGCGCTTTGCCGCGCAGCTTGGCTTCGAGATTGAGCCGGAGACGTTCGCCGCCGTGCGGCAACACGCCGCCGCCATTCACGAGGTGAGCGCCGAGCGCATCCGCGACGAGTTGCTGAAACTGTTCCGGCCGCCACACGCCGCGCACGGACTCGACCTGTTGAAGGAGAGTCGGTTGCTGCCCGAGGTGCTGCCGGAGTTGGCTGCAACCGTCGGCTGCGAGCAACTGCCGGAGTACCATCCCGAGGGCGATGTGTTCACCCACATCCGCCTCATGCTCAGCCACCTGCCTGCCGACGCCGGCGCGATGCTCACTTGGTCCGTGCTGATGCACGACATCGCCAAGCCGATAACGCAGACCCGTGACGAAGGGCGCATACGTTTTTTGGGCCACGAAAAAGTCGGCGCGGAGATGACGCTGGAAATTATGAATCGGCTGCGCTTCCCCAAGGCCGAGAGCGGTGAGGTGGAAACCTGTGTGCGCCATCACATGCAGTTGAAGGACGCGCAACAGATGCGCCCCGCCACATTGCGAAAACTGTTTCTCCGTCCGACCTTCCCGGTCGAACTGGCATTGCACCGACTCGACAGTCTCGTCTCCACCGGCAGGCTCGACAACTTCGAGTTTTTGGAGGCCAAGTTTGCTGAGTTCCAAAAGCAACCGGAGTGGCAAAAACCGCTGGTTGACGGCAGCGACTTGATCGCGCTTGGCCAAGCGCCGGGGGAGGAGTTGGGCAGACTGCTCAAGGACATCCGCAACCGCCAACTCGCCGGCGAACTCACCACCCGCGAACAAGCTCTAGCCCTGGCCCGCGAGGTGTTGGAGTGAACGTCACAAAA
>DASCOW010000155.1:0-2706 GCA_036012205.1 Verrucomicrobiota bacterium | reverse complement strand
GCCAAGTCTGAGACCTTGGCCGAAGTAGCGATAAGGATATCCTGAACCAGCGTCGCCTTTCTGTAAAAGCTGGTGTCCAACTTGTACTCGCGCGCCTGCGACTCTGTCAGTGTTTTGACCTCATAGACCGCCTGCGCGCTGAAACCGAAGCCGACTGCCAGTAATATAATAAAAACATGTTTCATATCCAATCAAATAAACTTCAAAGCGAGTTTCACCGCCTCGAACAGGCTGCCGGGGTTCGCTTGGCCAAGGCCGGCGATGTCGAGCGCAGTACCGTGGCCGACCGAGGTGCGGACGATCGGCAGGCCAAGCGTGGTGTTCACGGCTTCGTCGAAACAGAGCGCCTTGAGCGGGATGTGACCCTGGTCGTGGTACATACAGACGAACAGGTCGGTCGCGCGGCGCTTGGCCGGCAGGAACGCGGTGTCCGGCGGGATTGGCCCTTCAACATCAAAACCCTTGGCCCGCGCCGCCTCAATCGCTGGAAAGATCACCGCTTCCTCCTCACCGCCGAACAAGCCGTGCTCGCCTGCGTGTGGGTTGAGGCCCAGTACGCCGATCTTTGGCTCGCCGCCGCGAATGCGCCTCATCGCCTGCGCGCCAAGCTCGAGCGTGTCGAGAATGCGCTCCTTGGTGAGCAACCTCGGAACCTCCGCGTAGCTGACGTGCGTGGTCGCAAACACGCACCGCACCTCGCTCGAGTATTGCAGCATGCATGAGCGCGGCGCATGCGTCTTGGTCGCGAAAATTTCCGTGTGCCCGGGAAACGGAATGCCCGCCGCGTGCATTGCCTCCTTATTCAGCGGCGCCGTCGTCACCGCGGCGACCTGGCCACTGAGCGCGGCATTGATGGCGTCCTCGACGTACGTGTAGCCGGCACGCCCGGTGGCGGCGTTGACGGTGCCGGTTTCAAAGTCGCCCAGGTCAATCGCGCCGATGTCGAGCACGCACGGCCCGTCGGCCTCGCCCAAGCCACCAACGACTTTATCCGGCTTGGCCAAGCGGCACTGCGCGGCCGCCTGCTCCAGCACGGCGATCTCCCCAAAAACGACCGGCGAGCAAAGTCGCGCGATCTCCCCGTCCTGCAACAAGTGCAGACAAACCTCCGGCCCCACCCCAGCGGGATCGCCCATCGTCACGGCAATTTTTGGGAGACTCATTTACTCTTCGAAGCCGGGATGAACTGGACGGCGTCGATAGTGACATAGCCATCGGTGCCGTGGTTACGCACCTCGACCGTTGCTGTGTTTTCAAACTCGAAAATCCCGATGCTTTCTGTGGATTCATCATGGCTCGGCTTGCGTCGCTGGTTGATGCGCTTGGCCGTCACGCCGCCGCTATGACGCACGATCACGGGTGCGTTGGTGGCACGGTTGGCATGCGGTGTGTAGGCGATGCGCACTTCGTATCGCCCGGGCTTGAGGCGGGCCTCGAATATCGCCTTCGCTTTGCCTTTGTCCATGTTGCCATCGTGCCGATAGCTTTTGCCGATGAAAGATTTGCTGGAGGTGCTGGGGTGCCAGTTGCCTTCGAGCTTGGCCTGTGTGTCGTCAATGACGATACCTGCGAGGCGGGCAGGCAGCTTGAAAATGTACGGCGAAGCCGAAAGCACCTGTCCATCGGCACGGAGACGTGTGCGGAGTTTTTCGTAGGGCAGATCCTGCACCGCCAAGCCGGCATCGAGCGACAGCACGGCAGCAGTAGCGGCGGACTGGCCGAGGATCATGAACACCGGTTCCATGCGGATGGACCCGAATGCGATATGCGAGCTGGAAAGGCAAACCGGCACAAGCAGGTTTTCGCACTGCGCTTTTTGGGGTACCAGCGAGCCGTAGGCGATCTGGTAAGGGCCGCGCGTGGAGACGCCGATGTCGCCCTCGTTTTGTACGAGCCCATCCGGCGTGATGTAGCGCTGCACGTTGTGCGAATCCATCGTGTAAGAGCCCATGCCAACCGGCTCCGGCGTGGGGCGTTTTTTTAGCAACTCGTTCTCGGTCATCATGTACTTACCTATCATCCGCCGCGCCTCGCGCACGTAAATCTGGTGCGGCCAGTTGCCGTTGTCGACAAACTCGTCCTTGGCCAAGCCCCAACGGTTCATGAGTCGGCGAACGTCAGCGGGCATGCGCGGGTCGTTGGCGATGAAATACATCAGGCCCTTTTGGTAAACCTCGTGCTCGCGGAGAATCTCCGCTCGGCGTGCGTAGCTGGCTTCCGGGTAATCATAGTTACGGCCGATGTTGTCCGTACTGAACGGACCGTGATTATTGGTGTCGGTCTTGTGGTTGGGGAGAAGATCGAACTTGCGGAAGCCCTGGCGCCAACCGGCACCAAAAATCCGCAGTAGCAACTCGTACTGTCCGGCATCGTAACCGGCCGGTTTGGGGAACGGTACGCGGTTGGCCGGATGATCCGTCAGACACATGCGGTAGCAATATGCCTGCACCTTCCGGTCCGCCGCGCCATATTCGCCGGGCGGCTCGGTGCTGATGTGCGGCAGCACGCCACTCGCCGGGTCGCCCGGCACCCGGTAGGCACTGATCTTTTTTTTCACCGCGCCGAAATGATGCCCATGGTGCAGCACGCCCACCTGCACGCCGTTCCATTGCTCACCATAAGTCTCCCTCGACTCGCGGCCGACGTGGTACTGCACCCCCGCCGCCGCCATCAAATCGCCCTCGTACGTGGCGTCAACAAACATCC
>DASCOW010000154.1:0-2165 GCA_036012205.1 Verrucomicrobiota bacterium | reverse complement strand
GGGCGGGCAATCTGCACTAGCGAAGCGGTCGTCCGGAGAGGTACCGGGGGGAAATGACACTGGAGATTGGCATCGTGCTTGGATTGCTGGTGGTCGCCGTGGGGCTGTTTGCCACGCGAGCGTTGCCGGTGGACTTGGCTACAATCTTTCTCTTGTTGGCACTTGTGTTGACTGGCGTCCTTGAGCCGGCCGAGGCGTTCGCCGGTTTCAGTTCGCAGATCATTATTATTCTCGGCTCGATTTTTGTGATCAACGGCGCGTTAATTGAGGGGCGTGTGCTCGACTTGGTTTCGGCTTGGCTCTTGCGCGTTGCTGGAGGGAGTGTCGATAGGCTGCAGTTGACAACCATGTCGGTGGTGGGCGGCTTGTCCGGATTCATGAACAACACGGCTGTCACGTCGCTCTTCATCGGTCCTACGATGTCGATCGCGCGCAAGCTGAAAGCCAGCCCGTCGAAGTTACTGATGCCGGTTTGTTTTGCATCGATCCTCGGCGGCACCTGCACGCTCATTGGGACCTCGACCAATGTCGCCGTCAGCGGTGAGTTGGCCAGGCAGTACGAAGCTGACTTGGCCAAGTGGATTGCCAAAGGCGGCACCGACTTGAACGAAGACGGCACGGTTGATTCTGCCGACTACGTGCAGCACGCCAAGGTGCACGACCTCAAGATTTACCGTCCGCTTGGCCTGTTCGAGATCACGCCGGTCGGACTGCTGATCATGGGTGTGGGCATCGGCTACCTGATGCTTTTCGGGCGACGGTTACTTCCGGATTATCCGGACGAGAGCCTTGCGGACGAGTTCAACATTCGCGAGTACCTCTCCGAGATTGTCGTGATGCCGGGTTCGAGTCTGATCGGTCAGCGAGTGTTCGAGTCATCGCTGGCGGAGATGGAGTTTCGCATTATCAAGATCCTCCGCAGGAAACGCAGCTTCGCGCCCAACGTCCGATCCAGCATTGAGGAGGGCGACGTGTTGCTGGTCTCCGGCAGCATGGAGGATCTCTTGGCTGTGAAGGACGCCAGCGGCATCGAGATTCACGCTGAGACCAAACTGGAGAACAAGGTGTTGCAGGCGGACGACGTGAAGATCGCAGAGTTGCTGATTACGCCCAAGTCCACGCTCATCCGCCGCACGCTCATGGAAACTCAATTCCGGCAACGGTTCGGCTTGGCGGTGCTGGCAATCTACCGGCACGGCCAATCGCTTGGCCGCAAGCTGGGGACGATCCGGTTGCGTGCTGGTGACTTGTTGCTTGTGCAGGGTTCGGAGGAGCGGTTGCTCTCGCTTGAGCATGACACCAACCTCCTGCGACTCGACGCCACCGAGGCGCCAAGCGCGGACCGTCGTCAAAAGGGTTTGCGGGCGCTGGCTTTTTTCGGCTTGGCGGTGATAGCCGGTGGCCTTGGGCTGGCGCCACTGCCGATCTGTTTTTTGAGCGCTGCCGCGCTGACGGTGGCCGCCCGCTGCATCACGATGCAGAAAGTTTACGAGGTCATCGACTGGCGCGTGCTTATTGTCATCGGTGGCATGACGGCGTTTGGCGCAGCGATGCGCGAATCCGGCACGGCCGACTGGCTCGCCGACGGCATCCAAGCGGTTTCGGAGAGTCCGCGCGTCGTGCTTGCCGGATTCATCCTGCTGACGATGTTTCTGACGCAGACGATGTCCAACGCGGCCGCTGCGCTGGTGGTGTTGCCGGTGGCGATGCAGACGGCCGGTACGCTTGGTGTCAGCGGACAGACGTTTGCGATCGCGGTGATGCTGGGTGCATCGTCGTCATTCATTGCGCCGTTCGAACCGGCCTGCATCCTCGTTTCTGGGCCGGGCAAATACCGGTTCACCGACTATCTCCGGGCCGGGCTTGGTCTGACGCTGCTGGTGGGCTTATTGGTTTGGTTGATGGTCCCCATTGTGTGGGGATTGTGAGGCGGATAAACCCTGGCTGAAGTGTTCGGCCAGCTTGGCCAAGGCGCGCGCGCGGTGGCTGATTTCGTTTTTCACCTCGCGGCCAAGCTCGGCAAAACTTTGCGTGTGGCCGTCTGGGATGAAAAGGGGATCGTAGCCGAAGCCGCCCTGGCCTGTCTGCACCTCGGCGATGCTGCCCCGGCAGATGCCCTTGAACGTTTGCACTTCCGCCTCTTGGCCAAGCTTGACCAGTGCCAG
>DASCOW010000153.1:0-15119 GCA_036012205.1 Verrucomicrobiota bacterium | reverse complement strand
GCAGTCGGCAGTTTTTCCAGTGTGCCCTTGCGCTGCAGCATATGCCAAGCGTTGAGCGGCTTGGTTTGGCGTTGGCCGACAAACTTCGCGGCTACGACTCGGTGACTGTGCTGGCTCCGGCGATGGGCGGCCTTGTGATCGGGCAGGAGGTGGCCCGGCAACTCGGCGTGCGGTTTATTTTCGTCGAGAAGGAGGAGGGCAACCTCGTGCTGCGGCGTGGATTCAAGATCGCACCAGGCGAAAAGCTTGTCATCGTTGAGGACGTGGTAACCAAGGGCGGTCGAGTCGCCGAGGCTCTGGCTATTGCGAAGGAACTTCAGGCCGAGGTCTGTGCCGTGGGTGTGGTGGTGGATCGCTCGAACGGCGTGGTCGATCCCGGCGTGCCGATGGAATGTCTGCTGCCGATGGAGGTGGAGACATTCTCCCCCGATAACCTGCCGGAAGATTTGCAGGCCATCCCTGCGATCAAGCCGGGGAGTTAATTTTCGGTTGTCATCTTGACAGTTTAGGCTCGTTACAGTCTTCTGTTGCGCAGTTCATTTTGCTGCGATGGGTGCGGAACTTCAAACTCAGTTGGATCAGGCCAAGTTGGAGGCATTGGCTGGTAAAGTGCTCGGCGACACCGCCGGGGCGATGGGTGTTTTGCTGTCTTACATCGGGGATCAAACCGGTGTTTACCGGGCGTTGGAAGAAGCAGGCCCGTGTACCGCTGGTAAGTTGGCGACTCGATGCGACTTGAACGAGCGTTATCTTCTCGAGTGGTTGTCTGCGAACGCCGCCCTTGGCTACATAACGTACGAGCCGGAGGGGGAACTGTTCAATCTCTCCCCGGAACAGGCGGCGGTGTTTACCCGTGAGGGCGACCCCACATGTATGCAGGGTGGGTTCCAGTGCGTTGTCGGCCAGTTTGCCCATTACGAAAAAGCGGTGGAAGTGTTTCGGTCGGGCGAGGGCCGGCCATGGGGCGATCATCACAGTTGCCTCTTTTGCGGGACCGACCGCTTTTTCAAGCCGGGCTACAATGCCAATTTGCTGGAGAATTGGATTCCGGCGTTGGAGGGTGTTGATGCCAAGTTGCAGGCTAACGGCAAGGTGGCTGATGTTGGCTGCGGTTACGGGGCGTCCACCATTTTGATGGCAAAGCATTATCCCAATTCCGTGATCCACGGTTTTGACTATCACGAACCATCAATCGTTGCAGCCCGTGAATCCGCCGAAAAGGAGGGCGTCTCCAATGTTGAATTTTTCGTCAGTGACGCAGCTTCGTTGCCGGGTAACGGATACGACTTGGCCTGCATTTTCGACGCGCTTCATGACATGGGGGATCCGGTCGGCGCGGCCAGCAGTATTCGTGAGGCGCTCAACCCGGATGGCACGTTCATGGTGGTTGAGCCGATGGCTGGGGACAGCCTGAAGGACAATCAGCACGTGTTGGCGAGTTTGTTTTACGGCTTCTCAACGTTGGTATGTGTTCCCACGTCCAAGTCGCAGAATGTTGGACTGGCGCTGGGCGCCCAAGCCGGACAAAAACGCCTGACAGAAGTCTTAAACCAAGCCGGTTTTGGTACCGTCCGACGGGCAACCGAAACGCCGACAAACATGGTGCTTGAGGCGCGGCTTTAATCCGCCAACTCGAGGCAGATGAGATTGCCTCCCCTTTTCTTGATGCCGTCTCGGACGAAGAGTCGACCGTCAACGTAGGCCGGCATGCACCAGTTGATGCCGCAGGCTTGGGTGCGGCCGAGTTCGTGAAACTCTGTTGGCGAGGCTACGAACAGGCAGAGCTCTCCACCGCTGCTCAGCGAGAGGATGTTCCCCTCCATCACAATAAACGCCGCCATGGCGCGCCTGCTGTCGGGAAAGAACAGACTCTTGTCACTCCAGACTGTCTTGCCCGTGGCGACATCCACACACACGAGTTTTGCCGGGTCGCCGATACCGTAATAGTGGCCACCGACTCGGACGCCGTGCGTGATGTTTGGCTGCGCCTCGATGTTTTTCCACGCCACTTTGGCTTCGAATTCACCATCGGATGCGATGATTCTGATGCCATGCAGGCCGGTTTGGTGGGAGCCTGCGACAACGGTGTTGTCGTGAACCACCGGTGCGGCGACGTGGCGGCCGTAGTCGGTTTTAATCGGTACTTTCCACAGTTCCGCACCGTCGCGGACATCGACACCCACGACGCCCTCAACAAAAAAACAGACGAGCTGCTGCCGGCCGGCCAACGTAGCCGGTATTGGCGGCGAATAACCTGGCTGGTAGTCGAGAGCACTCCAGACGATTTTTCCGTCGGCGCTATTGAAGCAGACGATTCCGCTGCCTTTGCCTCCAACCTGCGCATAAACCATCCCGCCAATAATGAGTGGCGAGCCGGTGAAACCGTGGCGGCGTGAGCCAGGCACGCGGCCTTTTTCACCGATGAACTTCATCCCCAATTCAGCATAATCGATCTCCCAACGCACCCTGCCGTGTTCGACGTCGAGGCAGTGGAGTGTGCCACGGCTGCATTGGGCGAACACCTGTTCGCCGTTGACAACCGGTGTGCTGCGCGGCCCTCGTGGGCCTTGGCCATCCTCAAAAACAGGTGCCAATTCGGTGGCCCATTTCTCCGATCCGTCAGCGGCTGAGAGCGCGACCATGGTTTCCTTCCGGTTACGATTCTCGAAATGAAACACGGTGCCACCGGCGACAACCGGGGAGGAAAGCCCTTCGGTGGTCTTGATTTTCCAGACGATCCTTGGCTGGTCGGGAAGCTTGGTCAGGGACAGGCCGTTGGCCGGCAGGACGCCGTTGCGGGTTGGGCCGCGCCATTGGGGCCAGTCGACTGCCCGGGTCGGGGCTGATTGGCCAAGCGCAACGATGAGCAGCAGGAAACGAGTTTGCATCGCAAGCAATTCAGTCTTTTCAGCGACTGGGCGTCAAGCGATAACGTGCGCGCGGCCGCTTGGCCAAGCGCGATGAATCAGGACAAACTCGGCAGCAATCTGCTCCTGCTCACTACCAGCATTATTTGGGGGGCAGGTTTTGTGGCACAGGAAATGGGCTCGGACCACCTCAAGGCGAATGCCTTCAACGGCTTGCGCTACTCGATCGGTGCAGTCTGTCTCGCAGCGATCCTGCTGGTGTGGCATCGCGGCAGAGCGATGGCCGGCTTCCGTTCGCGCGACTGGGTGAAGGCCAGCCTCAGTGCGGGATTGTTCCTTTTTCTCGGCTCAGTGTTGCAGCAGTCCGGGATTGGAGACGAGGCGACCGGGCCGGGCAAGACCGGCTTTATCACCGGGCTGTACGTGGTGCTCGTGCCGCTGCTGGGCTTGGGGCTGGGGCATCGGACGAACCAGCAAACGTGGGCCGGCGTGGCACTGGCGACGGTCGGTCTGTGGTTGCTGAGTTTCAAGCAGGCTGACGCGCAGTGGGCAATTGGCCATGGCGACCTGCTTGTGTTTTCTGGGGCCATCTTCTGGGCGGCGCACGTGCTGGTGATCGATCGGTTCACCAATCGCGTGAGTTCTCTTCACCTGGCGCTTGGCCAAGTGACCGTGTGCGCGTTGGCGAGTTGGATCGTGGCGGTGTTTGCCGAACCGATGACGCTGGCCAAGTTCCGCGCGGCGTTTTTGCCCGCGCTTTACCTCGGCTCGATGTCGATCGCCGTCGCCTTCACGCTGCAAATCATTGGCCAGCGAAAGGCGCACCCGGCCCATGCCTCGATCATCCTCGCAATGGAAGCGGTGGTGGGCGTGCTCGCCGGTTGGCTGATTTTGCATGAGAAACTGAGCGAGCGGGAGTTGTTTGGCTGCCTGCTGATGTTTTGCGGAATGGTACTCTCGCAGTTGCCCGTTCGCTTCTTCCGCCTTGGCCTCACGCGCCGGGCGAACGGCAAACCGTCCGCCTAGTCGCCGGCGCAGCCTGCCAGCAGTTCATCCTTCACCAGCGTTCGGGCCTTCTCAAGCGGTTCGGCACAGACGGAGATCGCGCCCCAGTCTCCGTGGTGCTGGACGATCCTCATACTGCTCACGTGTAAATCGGCATCCTGAAAACGCTTGGCTAGGTGGGCAATCGCGCCGGGTTCGTCCTTCACGCGGACCAGTAGCGCGTCCTCGGTGATGGGGTTCCAGCCGGCGTCATTAAGGACGTGTTGGGCGCGGTCGTATTGATCCACTCGGAGCATCACGACGCCGACATCGTCGATTTTCTTTGCGTCGAGTGACTCGATGTTAATGTCGTTGCTGCCCAGCGCCGAGGTGATGTCGGCGGTGAGCCCGTTGTAATCCTTGGTGACGATCGTGATTTGTTCCATGACGCAGGGATATGCTACCAACTGGGTGGGCAGTCTGCACGGCTGCTTGCCGACTGTCCAGCGTAGTTCGGTAAATGACCTTTGCTTCAACGGCGGGCGGATTTAAGTTTCGCGCGTGATTTGGCTGCGTCGCTCTCTGTTATTGCTGCTGGCGGGTGCTTCCGGCTTGGCCAATGGGCTGGAGTGGCTGGAGTCGCCCGGGCATCGCTTGGCGAAGATTACGCTGTCGGAGCAGGGGAGGCCTGGCTTCACCCAAATCCCCAACACCGCGATCGGCCTGCAGTTCACCAACCGCGTTTCCCGGGCGGCATTGGCGCGCCGCTTCAACCTCACGAATGGCTCTGGCGTGGCACTGGGCGACGCCAACAGCGACGGCCTGTGCGACATCTTTTTTTGCGGGCTCGAGGGTGACAACGAGTTGTATCTCAACCAAGGCGGCTGGCGTTTCGAAGCCGCGCCAAAGGCCAATGGCGCAGCGGCCACCGGGTACCTGACGCGTGGTGCGGCGTTCGCCGACATCAACGGTGACGGCTCGCTCGACCTGCTGCTGACGACTTTCCGCAGGGGCACACTCTGTCTGATGAATGACGGCAAGGGGCAGTTCACTGACGCCACGGCCAAGGTCGGCTTGGATAGCCGCGCCTCCGGAACAACGCTCGCACTGGGCGACGTGGATCGTGACGGCGACCTCGATCTGTACGTGGCCAACTTCGGCGAACTGGCGCTGTTGCGTGATGGTGGTTCGTTCGCGGTGGGGCGGGTGGGCGGCAACTCGGTCGTAACTGGCCAACACGCCAGTCGGCTGAAAATCATCGATGGACAGCTGATCGAATATGGCGAGGCCGATGCCTTTTACCTGAACGACGGGCAGGGCGTGTTTCAGCGTGTGCCTTGGAGCGCTGATCGATTTGTTCGTGCCGATGGCCAGTCGCTTACCGAGCCGCTCGACTTCGGCTTATGCGTGCAGATGCGAGACATCAACGGCGACGGTTTCACGGACATTTACGTCTGCAACGATTTCCAGACGCCGGACCGTTTCTGGCTCAATGACGGTGCCGGGAAGTTTCGCGAGGCTGGCCCAGAAGCGGAGCGATCGGTGGCCTACGCCTCGATGGGGGTGGATTTTGCCGACATCGACCGCGACGGGCACACCGACTTTTTCGTGGTCGAGATGCTCAGCCGCGACGCGTCCACTCGTCTGACAAAAAGCAGTCCGAATAACCCGCTGATCCCGGTGCCGGGCGGCTTGGCCAAGCGTCTTCAGGTGGCGCGCAACACGATGTTTTGGAACCGCGGCGATGGCACCTTCGCCGAGGTCGGCCGCTACGCGGGCGTGGCGGCGACCGACTGGTCGTGGCAGCCGGTATTTCTCGACGTGGATCTGGACGGTTACGACGATCTACTCGTCACCAATGGCCATTTGCACGACGTCAACGACCGCGACTCGCAGGCCAGATTTGCGCGCGTCCCCAAGGCCAAGCGCTCGAAGGTCGGCCTGCTGATGTTCCCGCCCAACACCACGGTCAACGTCGCCTACCGGAATATGGGCAACTTCACGTTCGCCGAGACGGGACAGGCGTGGGGCTTTGACTCGCCGCAGATGTCGCACGGCATCGCCACCGGCGACCTCGACGATGACGGGGATCTCGACCTCGTTGTCAACTGCCTCAACCAGCCGCCGTTGGTTTACCGCAACGATGCGATCGCGCCGCGCGTGGCCGTGCGTCTGCGTGGTCTGCCTCCAAACACACACGGCATCGGCGCGCGCGTGACGGTGGTCGTCGGCAGCATCCGGCAAACCCAGGAAGTCGTCGCTGGCGGACGCTATCTCTCCGGCGACCAGCCGTTGCGCATGTTTGCGATGGGCACCGGCACGGCGAACCGCTCGATCGAGGTTGCCTGGGCAAGCGGCCGGCGTTCGTTTATCAGCGAACCGCAGCCGAATCACATTTACGAGATCGCTGAGCCAAGCGGTGAACCGCCGAAAGCGGCTTTGGCCAAGCGCAAGCCGGAGCCGTTTTTCGAGGATGCCAGCCGGCTGCTCAACCACTCGCACGTCGAGAACGAGTACGACGACACCGCGCTGCAACCGCTATTGCCGAGGCGGCTCGACCGCTCCGGCCCGGGCTTGGCTTGGCTGGATTACGACAACGACGGCGACGACGATTTGCTGGTCGGCGCTGGGGCGGGATCGGCGCTGGCAGTGTTTCAAAACCAAGGCGACGGACGGTTCAGGCGCGTCGCCGCATCCGCATTGTTAAAAACACCCGGTGATGTGGTGAGTGCCTGTGGCTGGGTGGACGGCAGTGGCCGGCGCACGTGGCTTGCAGCGATGACGAACTACGAGTCGCCACGATCCCGCGCACGGCTGGCGACGTTCAAAAAAAGCGGCGGGCTGGCCGGCGGCGGCCAGTCGCTCGATGGCATCATGCCGGGGCCGATCGCCGTGGCGGATGTCGATGCCGACGGCGATCTCGACGTGTTCATCGGCGGGCGCGCCGTTACAGGACACTTTCCGCAGGCGAGCGTCTCGGTGTTGTTGCGCAACACCACACGGCGTCTCGAGCCGGCCGGCGGCACGCTGGGTCAGGCACTTGGGCTCGTGAACGGTGCGGTATTCAGCGATCTCGACGGTGACCGTTTTCCCGAGTTGATCGCAGCGACTGAGTGGGGGCCGGTGCGCATCTTTAAAAACACACAAGGCACGTTCAACGAGGCGACCGAGGAGTTTGGCCTGAGTGGGTTCACCGGCCTTTGGCAGGGCGTGGCCACCGGTGATTTCGACGGCGACGGCCGCACCGACATCGTCGCCACCAACTGGGGGCTCAACTCGTCGCTGCGGCCGAACCTTATCAACCCGCCGAGGCTCTATTACAATTTCACCGACTCCAGCGTGCCGACCTCGCTCGTGCTCGGCGCGTGGGATGACCGGCTGAAACAGTACCTGCCGAGTCGCGATTTGGTGTCGCTGTTTCACGGCTACACCGGCCTGCGTGGCGTGTTCCAAACACATCGCGATTACGCCGGGGCCGGCGTGCTGAAGCTAATGGATCATCACCCCGCCGCCGCTCTCTCGTTAACGGCTGCAGTGTTGCAGTCGATGGTGTTCCTGAATCGCAAGGAAGGTTTCGAGCCGAAGCCGCTGCCGCCGGAGGCTCAGTTGTCGCCGGCCTTCGGCGTGTCGGTGGGCGACCTTGACGGGGACGGTGTCGACGACCTGTTTCTCGCGCAAAACTTTGCCGCGTTCCCAACCGACGCCGACCGGCTCGATGCCGGTCGAGGGCTGTGGTTGCGCGGTCTTGGCCAGGCAAACTTTACGCCAGTGAAAGGCGACGAGGCCGGCCTGGTAATGTACGGCGACCAACGCGCCTGCGCCTTGGCCGACTACGACGCTGATGGCCGGCTCGATCTCGTTGTCACGCAGAGCGGCGGGCGCACCCGGTTGTTCCGCAACAACAAAGCCAAGCCCGGTCTGCGTGTGCGCTTGGTTGGCGGCAAATTGAATCCCGATGCCATTGGCTCGGCGGTTCGGCTGCATTTTGGTCAGGCGCCGAAGGGCACCAGCGGCACATGGCGCGAGTGGCAGCTTGGCAGCGGTTACGGTTCGCAGGACGGCTTGGCCAAGGTCTTGGCGACGCCCACGCCGCCGTCCGTCATCGAGGTTCGTTGGCCAAGCGGAAAAACCTCGCGAACCTCGCTCCCTGCCGGCCTGATCGAAATTACCCTCGCGCCGGACGGAAAAATTCTCGAACAGAAAACCAAATAGCGTGTCACTTAAACCGGTGACGCCATCCGTGGCGCATGCTAGTTTTTTCGCGCGTTGAAACAGATTGCCCAATATCAGGACGGACGGCTGGAGTTGCAGGAGGTGCCTCGTCCCGTCCCGCCGCCGGGCGGGGTGCTGGTGCGCACGACGCACTCGGTTATCTCAATCGGCACGGAGAAGATGAAGGTCGAGCAGGCCAAGATGAATCTGCTCCAGAAAGCCAAGGCCCGTCCCGACCAGGTTCGCAAGGTGATCGATACCGCGCGGAACATCGGCTGGAAATCCGCCTACGAAAAAGTGCGCAACCGCCTCTCGTCGCCAACGCCGCTCGGCTACAGCGCAGCTGGGATCGTCGAGGCGGTGGACGAGGGGAACTCCCGTTTTCGCGTTGGCGACCGCGTGGCTTGCGGCGGTGCCGAGTGCGCGTTTCACGCCGAGTACATCGCCGTGCCGGACATGCTCGTGGCCAAGGTACCGGAGTCGGTGCCGATGTGGCAGGCGGCTTACACGACGCTGCTCTCCATCGCGATGCAGGCAGTGCGCCAGACCGAGCCCAGGCTTGGCGACCGGGTGCTGGTGATGGGGCAGGGGCTGGTCGGTCTGCTGGTCACCGGCCTGCTCAAAGCCAACGGTGCTCGCGTCATGGCGGTGGATCTCGACGAGTTTCGCCGCGAGCATGCCTCAGCGATGGGCGCTGAGCGGGTGGTGGTATCATCATCGCAGGATTTGCATAACGAGGTTCGCGAGTGGACCGACGGTCATGGCGTCGACGCGGCGGTGGTCTGTGTCGGCACCGACAGCAATGCGCCGATCGAGCAGTGCGCGGACGCGTTGCGAGACCGCGGCCGCATGGTCGATGTCGGTATCACGAAGATCGAGTTGCCGTGGCGCATTTTTGCCAACAAGGAACTCGATGTGCGGTTTTCGCGCTCGTACGGCCCGGGCCGGTACGATCCGTCGTACGAGTGGGGTGGCGTGGATTACCCGATCGGCTACGTGCGCTGGACGGAGCAGCGCAATTTTGAAGCTTGTTTGCATTTGCTGAGCACCGGAGAGATTGACGTCGACGCGATCACCACCCGGCGCGTGAAATTTGACGATGCACTGCCGGTGTACCAAGCGCTCGGGGACGGCTCATCATCGAACGACGTCGGCGTGGTGATGGAGTATGGCGAACCGGACGATACGCCGGCCCAGACAGAGGATAAGCCAAACGCCGAGCCGAGAGACCTCCCGTTGGTCATGCGCTTGGCCAAGCCGGTGAGCCGGCTTGATGTGATAGGCGCGGGCAACTTCGCCCGGACGATGCTGTTGCCGAGCCTCAAGGGCAAAATCCCGCTTGGAACGATCATCAACAACACAGCGCTCAGCGCAAACCACGTGTGTGGCAAGTTCGGCTTTGCCGAGGCGGCGACCGATCCCGGTGCCGCGCTTGGCCAGGCGGGCAACGGCGCGGTGCTGATCGGCACGCGTAACCATCTGCACGCGCCGATGGTCGTTGCTGCTCTCAAGTCGGGGCGGCATGTGTTCGTCGAAAAACCGCTTTGCCTTTCGCGCGCCGAGCTGGATGAAATTGACGCGACGATTGCAGAGTATCCGCAGAGTGTGCAGGTTGGGTTCAACCGCCGCTTCGCCCCGGCGAGTGTCGAGTTGAAGAGGTGGCTTGACCGTGTTCCCGGCCCGAAGTCAGCCAGTTACCGTGTGTTTGCCGGAAAGCTCGATGCCGACCATTGGTATGCCAACCAGGACGAGAGCGGCGGGCGCGTCATCAGCGAGGGCTGCCACTTCCTTGACTACTTTTGTTTCCTGTTCGGCTCGCGACCGGTGCGTGTCACGGCACAGACCACGTGGCCGGCTGAGGGGGCGTTGCCGTTGCCGGACAGCGTCACGGCGCAGGTGGAGTTCGCCGATGGCTCGAGTGGACAGTTGATTTATTCCGCCGAGGGCGACACGACCTATCCCAAGGAGCGTTGCACGGTTTACGGCGCTGGCATCGTGGCGGACATTACCAACTTCCAGTCGCTGGCGATCCACCGGCGCCACGTCCGCAAGAAGTTCAAGTACGGATCGAAAGGCCACGCTGAGCAGATGACTGCGTGGCTGGCGTTTTTGCGCGGCAAGGCGGATCACCCGCTGCCGTACGCTGAGGCGAGGCAAAGCATGCGGCTGACGTTCGCCGTGCTCGAGTCAATTCGCGAGACCCGCTCGGTGGAGGTTTGACCATGGAAATCAAGACGGTATTTCGGGCGCTCAACTCGGCGGAAGCGCAGTTAGTTCGCTCACAGCTCGAGGCGGCGGGCTTCGACGTGTTCGTCGCCGATGAGAGCAGTGCGCTGGCGGTGGAGTGTTATGTGGTCGGTGTCGGCGGCATTCGCGTGCAGGTGCCGGAGGACCGGGAGGAGGAAGCCCGGGAGCTTTTGAAATCGTGCGGTCATCCGATTGAATGACAACCACCCGCCGCAATCAGCTCGGCCAACTCGCAGGCCGCTTGGCCAAGGGCACGCTGCGCACGGACGAGCGCACGCTCTGCTCGCACGCCGGCGACAAGTGGCACGCCGCGAATCTGCCCGATGCGGTGGCATTGCCGCGCAGCACCAAAGCCGTCGCGGAGATTCTCCGCTTCGCCAGTAGACAGCGCATCCCGGTAACCGCGCGCGGCGCAGGGCAGGGCTATGTCGGCGGCTGCGTGCCGGTGCGCGGCGGCATCGCGCTGAGTCTGGCCCGCATGAAGCGCATCCGGGAAGTCAGTGGGAGCGACTTCGTCGCCGTCGTCCAGCCGGGCGTCATCACGGCCGAATTGCAGAGTGCCGCCGAGGCAAAGGGGCTGTACTACCCACCCGACCCGGCCAGCCGCGCGGATTGCAGCATCGGTGGCAACATTGCGACCAACGCCGGCGGCCCGCGCTGTCTCAAGTACGGTGTCACGCGCGACTATGTGCTTGGGCTTGAGGTGGTGTTGCCGGACGGTTCGATCGCGAGGCTCGGCGGGCGTTGCCACAAAAACAAAACCGGTTTCGACCTTGCGCGGTTTTTCGTCGGATCGGAGGGCCTGTTGGGGGTGATTACCGAGGCGACGCTCAAGCTGCTGCCGCTGCCGCCGTTCCGCGCCTGTGTCGGGATGGGCTTCGGCTCGATGCGCAACGCCGCGCGGGCGATTCAGGCGGTATTCAGTGCCGGGTTTTTGCCGTCGGCTGTTGAGGTCGCCGATGCCTTCACGCTGGCGGCAGCGCGCGAGCGAACTGGCAGCAAGCTGTTCGACGGTTGCAAGGCGCATCTCATCGTCGAGATCGACGGGCAGGAAAAATCAGTGCGCGGCGAGCTTGGCCAGTTGCAGAAACTGCTCAAGCCGTATTCGCCGTTGAACACGCGGAAGGGATTCGGCCAGGCGGGTGTCGAGAAATTTTGGCAGTTGCGACGCGAGTTTTCGTACTCGCTGCGCGACACGGGGCTGACCAAGTTGAACAACGACATCGCCGTGCCGCGCGGCAAACTCGAGCCACTGTTCAAGTTCGCTGGTCAACTACAGAAAAAACACGGCATTCGAGTGGCCTGTTTCGGGCATGCCGGCGACGGCAACATCCACGTCAACCTGATGATGGACGAGTCCGACCCGGAACAGGTCAGGCGCAGTGGTGCGGCGTTGAACGAGTTGTTTGCGCAGGTGCTGGCTTGGGGCGGGGTGGTCACCGGCGAGCACGGCATCGGCGTGGCCCGCCTGCGATGGTGGGAGCAGGCCACATCGCCGGAGACTCGGAAGCTGCATGCGGCCTTCAAGCAGGCGGTTGATCCAAGCGGCATTCTGAATCCCGGCAAGTTTGTCTAGCCATGGAGCATGACCGGTTTATGCACGAGCGGGAACGTTTGGCCAAGGGCTGCGAGCGGATCGCCGGTGTGGACGAGGTCGGTCGCGGGCCGCTGGCTGGGCCGGTGGTTGCGGTGGCGGCGGTGTTTTCTCCCGAACACATTTACGCCGGGCTGCCCGAGCCGCTGGATGAGGTGAACGACTCAAAGAAGTTGAGCGCTAAAAAACGGGAGTCGCTTTTCGAGTTGCTCCAGTCGCTGGACGGGCTGGAGTTTGGCATCGCACTCGTCGAGCCGGCGGAGATCGACCGGATCAATATTTTGCAGGCTACGCATCGGGCGATGAACGAGGCGTTGGCTGCGCTTGGCCGGGCGCCGGAGCACGTGCTCGTCGATGGCCGGCCGGTGGAATCGCTTGGCCGGGCGCAGACGGCGCTGGTGAAGGGCGACTCGCTGAGCTACTCGATCGCTGCGGCGAGCATTCTGGCCAAGGTGACGCGAGACCGGATGATGGAAGAGTTTGACCGCGAATTTCCGGGTTACGGCTTTGCTGCGAACAAGGGCTATGGCACGCGCGAGCATCTCGACGCCTTGACTAGACTGGGGCCGTGCCGTGTGCACCGGCACAGCTTCGCACCGATCAAGCCGGAGCCGCAGCTTGGTTTGTTCCCGACGACCGATGAGTCTGTGGTACAAACTTAAACGAGCGCTTGGCCTGCAATGCGAGCCGGAGCACCTGCGCCGGGGGCGGGTTGGCGAGGCAGCGGCCAAGCGGTGCCTCAAGCAGGCCGGCCTTAAGTTTCTCACCGCCAACCTCCGCACGAAGAGCAGCGAACTTGATCTCGTTTTTCGAGACGGTGATTGTCTGGTGTTTGTCGAGGTGAAGGCCCGGACGGAAGGGGGTTGGACGCGTCCCGCCGCCGCCGTGGATCAGCGTAAACGAGGGCTGCTTGGCCAAGCGGCAAAGGAGTACCTGCGGCGGCTCGGCAACCCGGAGACCAAGTTTCGTTTCGACATCGTCGAGGTGCTGTTGTGCGACGGTGCGGTAAGCGAGGTGCGGCATCTTCCAAACGCCTTTCCTCTAACCAGGCCCAAGCGGGGCCGGTGAGAGTTTTACGAAACCGGGACGCATGTGGAGGGCAGCCGTTCTTTCAACGGCTCACCACTCACTCAGAAAACTTTACTTCAGTGGGTGACTTGCTTGGGGTTTTCGGCGGACCTTGGCGCGCCGAGGATGATGGAGGCCACCACAGCCTGCCGTGCGATTGTGATGTCGGAGGCGATTCGCCGCGCTATGTTGCCGGTGTAGATGGGGGAGTCGTAAACAGGCGAACTGGCCGGGGCCGTTTTCCGGGTTACTCTGGCCTGTTCGGCCTCGCGCAACTGCTTGGTGAGAGGTGTGTCACGGTATGCCTCCCGTGTCGTGCCAACCAGCGGAGGGATTACAGGTGCGCTGGCGCCAATCACCGGTGGCAGATCAACCAATTCCTGCTCGTAGTTGTCATCGTATTGCCTCTCGAGTTTCTGGTCGGTCTGGTCGAGTTGCGTCTCGACCAGTTGCTCTAACCGGCCCAGCCAACCGGTGGATTCCCCGGTTGATTCCGTCTTGGAGGATTGTGTCGGCACAGATCGGGCCAGTTGCTCGCGCTTGGTGGCCTCCTTTCGCTTGTTGATCCAACTGACGAGGGCAGCCAGAAGGCCAAAAATAAGATAAAAGATCAGGCTGCCATCGCTGTCGAACTGCAGGAGAGTGTGCCCCTGCGCGCTGGCGTTCAGCCATTCTGTGAAGCCGGTGGCCAATGTGGTTTATTTCTTCGGACTGCCGGAGTCGGACGACTCGTCGGAGCCGGCGATCTTGCTGCGCATGTCGGTGTCGGCCGCGAGGTTCTTGATGCGGTAATAGTCCATGATGCCGAGGTTGCCGCTGCGGAAGGCCTCGGCCATGGCCAATGGCACCTGCGCCTCGGCCTCGACCACCTTGGCCTGCATCTCCGCGACGCGGGCGATCATCTCCTGCTCCTGCGCGACAGCGGCGGCGCGGCGGACTTCCGCCTGCGCCTGGGCGACGAGTTTGTTCGACTCGGCCTGCTCGGCCTGCAGCTTCGCACCGATGTTCTCGCCGACGTCCACGTCCGCGATGTCGATCGATAGAATCTCGAAGGCGGTATTGCTGTCGAGGCCCTTGGCCAGCACGTTCTTTGAAATGCGGTCCGGATTCTCCAGCACATCCTTGTAGCTTCCCTCGGAGCCGATGGAGGAAACGATACCTTCGCCGACACGGGCAACGATGGTGTCCTCGGTGGCACCGCCGACGAAGCTGTCCAGGTTGGTGCGAACGGTCACGCGGGCGCGGGCCTTGATGACGATGCCGTCCTTGGCTACTGCATCGATGCTGTGTTTTGAGCCACCAGAGGGTGGGCAGTCAATAACCTGCGGGTTGACGGAAGTATGGACCGCTTCGACCACATTTTTAGTGGTGCCCTTGGTGGCGAGGTCGATGGCGCATGCCTGGTCGAAAACAAGTGCAATGTTTGCCTTCTGGGCGTTGATCAGTGCCGAGATCACCATCTCGACGTGGCCTCCAGCCAGGAAGTGTGTGGAAAGGTCGTCGATGCTGACCGGGATACCGGACTTCACCGCGGTAATTCGAGGGTCGACAATTCGGCGGATCGGAATCTTGCGGAGTTGCAGGGCGATGAGCTCGACGAAGCTCACGGGCGCACCGGATACCTTTGCGCGCAACCACGTCATCCCGAAGTTTAGGACGATGATCGCCAGTACGAATAGAATCAGGCCCATGATGCCTAAACCGATCAGGCTGCCAGCGCCTCCGAATTGTGCCAGTAATGTGTTTGTCATTGTTCTGTCTTGGTTAAGAAATCAAACTTCGCGCACCACCACCCGACTGCCCTCGACGGCGACCACCCGGATCGGGGTGCCCTTGTCTATCATCGTGCCTTCGGTGACCACGTCCACGCGTCGGTCGCCAATGGTGGCGTTGCCGGACGGGCGTAAATCCGTGTACGCCGATCCAGTATGATTAATCAAATCTGATAAATCAATCCCTAAATCACCGACGGTGGAGGTAGAAGTGAGTTTCTGTCCCATATGCGATTTCGGGAACCAGTACACGAAACCGACCGTAAACACCATCAACAAGACGAGGGCGATGACGAGGAAAACGTTGCCGTAGTCGGTGTTGGCGTAGGCCAATGCCACCGATGCAATCATGGAGAGAATGGCACAGGCGCCGAG
>DASCOW010000152.1:0-5413 GCA_036012205.1 Verrucomicrobiota bacterium | reverse complement strand
GCTGCCAGCACTGGCTAAGGCCAAAAATCAGGCTCACCAGAGCATTTGCCTGAACAACTTCAAGCAGCTTGGCATCATGATGCAACTGTACGCAGACGATAACGAGGACGGCGTTGTACACAATGGCAACGGGCAAATCCGCCTGACATGGGTGGGTGGCGTTTTTTCCAGTCGGCCGGAGGATGCCCTCAATCCGGAGATGCTGATTGACAAGAAGCTCTCGCTGTTCGGTCAGTATATCAAGACCACGGGTATTTACCGATGTCCAGCCGACAAAAGCACCATGACCGGAAGGGATCCTGTTACAAGGAGGACGACCACGAAGCCGCGCCTACGCAGTTACTCACTCAATAGCTTTGTGGGTTGGAACACCAACACACGAGGCGCCGGCGAACCGGCCTACCGAAACCAACCCGACAGGCGTTACCAAAGCTACCTCAAGATGTCCGATTCCGCCAAGGGGCCGTCGGAACTCTTCACCTTCATCGAGGTGCATCCCATAAGCTTGTGCCGGCCTTTTTTTGGACATCACATGAGGCAGAGTTTTTATCATGTCCCGGCCGGCTATCATAACGGCGCGGCGGCACTGGGATTCATCGACGGCGGTGCACGGGCACACAAGTGGATGGATGACCAAACCAAGCAACTGCTAGCGGTGAACAAGGGCGACCACTGGGGTGGACACAGCCACGGAAACCCGCGCAACAAGGATCTCATCTGGTTGCAGGAACGGGCGACTGTGCTCAAGGGCCGCTAGCCTTTCTTATTTAACGGGCGGAATCGCCGCAGCAAAGCCATCGCGTTGCTTGGATTCGGGCGAGGCAGTCCCATCCAGTCAAGCAACTCAGGCGCAGCCACTTCGACCTCAGCGGTGCCGTGGATTTTGTCCCGCGAATAGTTCAGGAATTTCATCAGCCGGAAGGCGTTGAACCACCGGAAAAAACGCTTGCGAAACGCGCCCAAATCGCCCGAGTTGGCTCGGATTTCCGGCATGACCGAGTCGACAAAATTATATCCTAAAAAACGGGCCATCGCCTCCGGCGGTTCGCCGCTTGGCCGACCGGTTTCCCAAAGCGCGTCCGTTTGGCCAATCAGCCATTGTGCGTCGCGATAAGATTGCAGCGGGTAAGTGGCCAGTGCGCCACCCGCCACGTAGTCGCCGACCGCCTTGCCGGTGCCGAACGGCACACGATCTGACAGACGCGGGGAGGGGTGCACGGTGGTGCCGGTCAGTTCTGTTACCTGGCCAAGCCAACTGATCTTTTGCAGGAAATAAAAATCCTCCCCGGCTTGGCGGCGGTTCATGCCGCCCTGTTTCACGTACGCCCAGGCGCGAACTGCCATCGCCGAGCCGATGGTATGAAAGCCATATGGAAAACCGATGAACTTTTGCGCCTGCACGTGATATCGTAAGTGTAGTTCGTAGGCGGCGATACCGTTGAACACTGCTTGGTTGGGCGCGCCGCCACCAAAGTCAAGCGCTTCCCATTCGGCGGTGTCCAGCGGATGCTCAAAATGAATGCTGCAACCGGGAGCATCGGGCTGTGCGGCGAAGTGCGACTCGATGCAGGTGAAGTAATTGGCGGAGCAACGGCAGTCGGCATCATAACAGACGAGCAGTCCGTTCTCCGCCTGGCCAACATCGGCAAGTCGCCGCAACGCCTCATCCATCCCAATCTTGCGTGCTTGGCCGACACCGGCGTGTTTCGGCGGCAGATCGGGCAGATGCAGCAGGTGGATCGGCAGCCAAGAATTGCTGCGTTCGGCCAGCCAGTCGGTGGTCTCAGAGAGGGTGCACAGATTTTGCAGAGTCACCGCCGAATCGTTTTTTTTGGAGCCGTTGATGACGACGATCACCTCGGCTTGGCCAAGTGGAGGCTCACAGTTGGCCAAGCCCTCGAGTGCGCCGACCAAGTCCGGTTCATTGTGGCACGGAATGACCACAACCATTCGCAGGGTGGGACGCGGCTTGGCCTCGATCAATCGGGGGCCGGCAGATTTCTGCAGGTACTGTTTGTGAGATTCAGCCACTTGGCGTCTGGCCAATCTGGCGCTTGGCCGCCGTTCTTTCAACGGAATAACTGTTACCACTGTTTTTCGGTTGGGCCGCTGGCCATTTTGCGAGACGAATATCCGGGTGGCTTTCTCGGTTGCCAGGCGTCATGCTCCGCGAGGAGATTTTCTTAGCATGAGAACGATCAGATTCATTGTCCTTTTTGCCGTGGCGCTTGGCCAAGTGATGCTTGCGTGTGCCGAGTTTC
The DNA here is from genome assembly GCA_036012205.1 of Verrucomicrobiota bacterium. Taxonomy (GTDB): domain Bacteria; phylum Verrucomicrobiota; class Verrucomicrobiia; order Limisphaerales; family UBA1096; genus UBA1096. The sequence continues at coordinate 3,152 of DASCOW010000152.1, read as the reverse complement.
GTGCTGGGATTTCGGTACGGGTGGTTACGCCCGATCCGCTGTTGCCGGTGTCCGGCGGGGTTGGCCCGTCCAATCCTGTCACCAAAAAACAGGGCGATCTTACGGTGCGGGCGATGGTGCTCGAGAACGACGGCATGCGGGTGGCGTTTGTCAGCACGGACTTTCTCGGTTTCCCCGCTGCACTGGGCGATCGCGTTCGGCGGCAGGTCAAGTCCATCCCGCCAGAGCACATCCTAATCGGCGCGACGCACACGCACAGCGCGCCCGACTGCTACGGTTTTCCCAACGGCAAGGGTGGCACCGATGCGGATCTCGGGTATCTCGACTTGGTTTGCAACAAGGCCGCTGAGGCGATTAACGAGGCGATCGCCAGCTTGCAACCGGCATCGTTGAAGATCGCCACCGGCAAGGCCAAGGGGAAGATCGCCTACAATTACTACGCGCCGAATTTGTACGACCCGCGTTGCAACGTCATGCAGGCGGTCGGCCTCGATGGCAAGCCGTTCGCAACGTTGGTCAATTACGCTATCCACCCGGAGGTGCTTGGTCCGGGTCAAGGTATCCTCAGCCCGGACATGGTTGGGCCGCTGTACGAGCACATCACAGCACGCGGCGGCGGTACCTGCATTTTCATGAACGGCGCGCAGGGCGGGATGGTTACCGCCGACGTGCGTGGGCCGGACGGCAAGGACGTGCAGACCTGGGCCGAGTGCCGCCGCATCGGCCATCTGCTCGCTGACGAGGCGCTGCGGATTGTTGACGGCGCGTTCGCGCTGAAAAACCCGAAAATCAGTTGTGCCTGGCGGGACGTGACGCTGCCGGTCGATTCGCCAATGCTGTTGGCCCTGATGAAAATGTCGCCTCTGAGCCTGGCCAAGCCGGATGAAAAATCGATCACCACCCGCGTCAACCTGGTGCACGTCGGGGGTGCGCAGATTTTGACCATCCCTGGCGAGGCGCTGCCGAACATTGGCTACTACCTGAAGCGCAAAATGACAGGGCGACACAACTTCCTGTTTGGCCTGACCAACGATGCGCTGGGCTATATTTTGACCAAGGAAGACTGGAACAGCTTTGAACGGTATGACTACGTCACCCGCACCAGCCTCGGCGAATCCACCGCCGATATTTTCATCGGAGAGGCGCTTCGTCTCGTCGACGAAGCCGCCGTCAGGTAGCTGCTTCAGGCCAGTCCGATTTCCTTGAGGCGCTTGGTCAGGAACTCTCCCGCCGTCCAGCTTGGGTAATCTGCCCGGCCGCTCGTCCGTTCGATGCAGGCCGGGAGTGGCGTCAGGTTTGTATCCCTCGTCGGGTGCATGAAAAACGGCATCGACAGCCGTCGCTTGGCTGAGTCGGGAGGATTGACCACGCGATGCATTGTGCTGCGAAACTGGCCGTTGGTCAGGTTGGCCATCATGTCGCACGAGTCGACGATCAACTGGTTCGAATCGGCCTCAACCGTCACCCATTCGCCGTCCGCTGTCTGCAGTTCCAGCCCGCCCTCAGTCGCTTGGATCAGCAGCGTGATGAAGTTGATATCCTGATGCGCCGCCGAGCGCGTCGCCAGTCCGGCGTCATCGTCGATCGGCGGATAATGAATCACGCGCAGGATGCTGTCGCTACCCCCAGTTAGGCGAGGCAGGTGGTCCGCCTCCAGCCCAAGGTGCTCGCTGCATGCGCCGAGCAGGGCCAAGCCGATGTTTTCGAGTTGGTGATACAGTCCGCCGATCGTTTCCCGGAATTCCACCGGCTCACTTGGCCAAACGTTGGGTGGTAGAGTGTTGCTGTCTTCGCGGCCGATCTGGTAAAATTCTTTCAAGTCCGGTTGGGTGCTATCCTTGGCGTGCTCGCGGCCGAATTCGGTGAAGCCGCGCTGGCCGTTTGACTCCGGCCGGTGGCAGGCGAGTTTGATCTCTTTCGGCAGCATGAAAAACGCCTCGGCGACCCGGTAGGATTCGGCAATTCGTTCCGGGGAGATGCCATGATCCGTGACGATGAAAAAACCGGATCGCTCCAGCGCTTGGCCAATGGTTTGCACCGACTTGGCACGGTGGTCGGAGGAGTTTAGTGACTCAAGTGAGAGAGTAGGAATCGAAATGTTGGCCATAAATCGCGGCCATCCAAAGGCTGCACACCGCGAATGTCAAAGACAACCTAGCTGGTTTTCCGTTTCAAATCGGTTCGGTTGCCTTAAGACTTCTGCGACGTGCAACCGGCAACCGGCACCCCTTGGTGGCTTTGGCCCAACCTGCTCAATCTCGACTCGCCGCTGCTGGCGGTGATCTGGCAGGAGCAGTTTGCCCGCGTGGCCGGTGTGTCTCCAGCGCTTGGCGACCGCGCGCTGCTGTTCTGTTGCACGTGGCTCGTGTATTGCGCGGATCGCATGCTGGACGTCGCCAGGTCGGGTGGCAAGACGGAGACCGCTCGGCACACGATTCAACTGCAGGGCAAAGCCGCTTGGCTGGGTGTGTTCGTGGGGCTGTTTGTGCTTGCGCTTGGCCTTGCGGTGGCGATGCTCAATTCCTGCGCATGGCTCGGCGGCGGCGTGCTGCTGGGGCTCACGGCGGCGCACTTTGCGGCGACGCATAGGTGGCCGATGCTGCGGAACCGGTTTTGGCCGAAGGAATGGCACGTTGGTTTCGTGTTTTCGCTCGGCTGTGCGTTGCAGGTCTGGTCGGTCGCACCCGGCGCCTGGCCCGGCTTGCTGTTGCCGGTGGTCGGCTTCGGGGTGCTGTGCGCGATGAGTTGCTCGCACATCACCGCCTGGGAGGTTGTCACGGCAGACCGGGACGACCTCGGTTCGTTGCTCAACGCGCATCCGCTGTTCGTCCGCCGCCTGTCGTGGTTTGACATCGCGCTTGGCCTGTTGGCGATGTTGGTCGCCGCCGCGCTTGGCAAAGGGGCGGATCAGCATGCGATGGTTGCGGTCGGGTGCAGTGCGCTTGGCCTGGCCTGGCTGCATGATCGCTGCGACCGGTTTAGCGCCGGGTTTCTTCGCGCCATGGCCGACTTCGGCCTCTACTCCCCGCTGCTGTTTTTTGTCTTTACCGGTTGAGCCGTTTTTTCCACCGGGGATAGTCCCTGGCAAGAAGCGAGTCGGCATAGGTGCCATACCAGGAGTAGCCGGTGCGCCGTTCCAGTTTAACTTGGTC
>DASCOW010000151.1:0-3690 GCA_036012205.1 Verrucomicrobiota bacterium | reverse complement strand
CGAAGTGCTGGCTCAACCGGGGCCGACGGATAGCGTCTTTGACGTGCTTGCCGCGAGCATTCGGGTTTTTTCTCAAGGGGATCATGTGGGGATTCTTGGTTTTGCCGGGGGCGGCTTGATTGCCCCTCTGCGTGCGATGGGTGGCGGGCAGCGACTCTGTGGTGTGGATCTCGACCGCTCGGGCTACGAACTTTTTTGCGACCTGAGCGACGATTGGCAGGGCGACGTGCATTTCGCGGAATCGGACGCTGTCGAGTGGTTGCGGGCACAACGCGGCAGGTTCGATTTGTTGCTGGAGGATCTTTCCGTCGGCCGCGACGGTGATGTGTTCAAGCCGGAAGTCTCCATTGAAACGCTGCCGCAGCTGATTCAATCCAAGCTCAAGCCGGGTGGCGTCGCCATTTTTAATTTACTGCCGCCGGACGATCGGACGTGGGGTGAAATGGCGGCCAAAGTCTGTGGGCCATTTAGTTTTGGCGTACAGGTGTCGTTTGAGAGTTACTACAACCGGGTGTTGGCGCTGGCCAACGGAGCGCTGCCGCCGACGCGCGAGGTTTCTAGGTTGCTGCACGGTGAGTTGGCCGGGATAGGCTCGGAAATGGAAGCCGACATCAACGTGCGCTCGTTGCGATTGGGCAATTGATGAAAGGGCACGGTGCCAGGGCATTCACGCTGATTGAATTGCTGGTGGTCTTTGCCATCATCGCGATACTGGCCGGGATGCTGTTGCCGGCCTTGGTCAGGGCCAAGGCCAAGTCGCAGTCGATCAAGTGTGCCTCGAACATGAGGCAGATCAGCCTGGCCGTGACGATGCACGCAGACGATCGCGCTGGCGCGCTGCCGATCGCCACAAACTTCGATGAGCCCAAGTCGTCGCCGCACCGAATATGGGTGACGGCGGTCGCGCAGTTCATCGGCGGTCGCGAGGTGTTTCTTTGCCCGTCAGCTGGGACGGCCCGGTTTGGAGGGGACTGGGACAATCGTAGTTGGCACCCGATCGGGTACAACGGCGCGACATCATTCGATCCGCGTGGGGTGGAAGGTGCGACTACGAAGCCCAAGCTGGTGAGCGTACCGGAGCCAAGCTTGGCTGTGTTGTTCGCAGACACTCCAAGCGGGCCAATCGAGAAAAAGTATCGGGGCTACGTGTTCAGCCCGAAGAACGGCAAACGTAACCGGCTCGATTTTCGCCGCTCAACGCCGCTGATCTCGGATCGCGATCTTGTGGCGGAGATGAGCAGCAAACAGCCCCGCCAACTCAAGCCGGTGCTGGCGAGGCACGGGGCCAATGGCGACGACTCGGGCCGCAGTAACTTCGTGCTGGCAGACGGGCACGTTGACGCGAAAAGCGCCTCGTTGGTACTGCGTCAGGATGCGGGCGCGAATCTATTGTGGGATTTTGGGTTTAAGTGACGGCGAGCCACCCGGGCGCACTTGGCCAAGTCAGTGAGTGCGGACGTGCGTGTATTTGCCGTTGCGGCGAGTGCGTGTTTCCTGAAATTTTGGCGTGTAGATCGTTTTGCTGTTGGCTTGGCTGAGGTACATACTCATCAGGCGAGACGAGGAGAGCGGCGGCCGCCGTGTGGCAAACAGGCGGCTGCAGGCGGAAACAAAGGTGTAAACAATTCTCCTCATGCGTCCATAATGGCCAACGGCAGGAATATAGGACAGGAACTGGGTGTTTCCAAATGAAATGTATTCACAACGATCATTTTTTATTCACAACATCGATATCGTGTGAATAACCGGTGGAAGAGTTCGGGTTTCTGCCGTGTGCAGTATGGTGATAACCTTGCCAATCAGTCGCTGACAATAGTCACCCCGGAGGAGGTTCCAATGCGGGTTGCCCCGGCCTCGATCATCTCGAGTGCCGTTTGATGGTCTCGAATACCGCCGGAAGCCTTGATGCCGGCTTTTTGGCCAACCGTATTTCGCATCAACCTGATGTGCTCAACGGTCGCTCCGCCGGGGCCGAAACCGGTGCTGGTCTTGACGAAATGCGCTTCGGCCTCTACGGCGAGTTTGCAGGCGGTGACGATTTGTTCGTCGTTGAAATATCCAGTCTCAATGATGACTTTCACCCGCCGATCTTCGGCCGCCTCGATGACATCGCGTAGTTCACGGATGATGAATCGGTGATCTCCATCGATGAACCGGCCAAGGTTCATTACGACGTCGATCTCATGCGTGCCGTTGTCCACGGCCACCTCGGTTTCATAACGTTTGGAGTCCGAGTCACAGGCGCCCAGAGGAAATCCGATGACAGTGGCAATTGAGACATCAGACTCTGCGAGATGATTCCATGCATGCTGTACCCAGCAGCCGTTTACGCAAACAGCAAATAACTGGTGATCAACGGCTTCGCTGCAAAGCTGTTCGATATCCATGGCGATGGCGTCGGGCCGCAGATTGGTGTGGTCGATGTACGGGCCGAGCGGCGTTGCCGACGTGTCGGACATGGGTATCAGCTAGGGAGGAGGTCTTTGACCATTTCGCGTTCCTCTTTCAGTTCGTTCACCGTGGCATCGAGTTTTCCTTGGCTGAAGGCATCGATCTGGACGCCTTGCACGATGTTGAACTGGCCGGCAACATTGCGGATTGGGAAGGAGGAAATCAGGCCCTCATCTACGCCGTAGCTGCCATCAGAGCGAATACAAACGCTGTGAAAATCGCCTCCAGCGGTGGGGTTGGTAATGGAGTTGATTGAGTCCACCACCGCATTGGCCGCGCTGGCCGCGCTTGAGGCGCCTCGTGCCTTGATGATCGACGCGCCCCGCTGTTGTACGGTCTTGATGAAATCACCCTCGAGCCATTCTTGATCGTTGATTATGGCTGCTGCTGCTTGGGTATTGATCTTGGCGTTGGTGAAATCCGGGTACTGCGTGGCGGAGTGGTTGCCCCAGATGGCCATGTTGGTGATAGCGGTCACGTCAACCCTGGCCTTTTGTGCAAGCTGTGTTTTTGCCCGGTTTTCGTCCAGTCGGGTCATGGCAAACCATCGATCGTTTGGCACGTCGGGCGCATTGTTCATGGCGATCAGGCAGTTGGTATTGCACGGGTTGCCAACGACGAGGGTGCGGACATCGTTTGCAGCGTTATTTTGAATCGCTTGCCCTTGTCCGGTAAAGATTTTGCCATTGATGCCGAGCAGGTCGCCTCGTTCCATGCCTTGTTTGCGCGGCACACTGCCGACGAGCAACGCCCAGTTGACGCCGTTGAAGCCGACACTGAGGTCGGCAGTGGGTACCGTGCCCTTGAGCAGGGGGAACGCACAATCGTCCAGTTCCATGCAAACACCCTCGAGGGCTGGGAGGGCTGGCTCGATTTCGATCAAGTGAAGGATTACCGGCTGGCTCGGGCCGAACATCTGTCCGGAGGCGATCCGGAATAACAGGGCATAACCGATTTGACCGGCAGCACCGGTCACTGCAACACGTATGGGTTCTTTACTCATATAAAAGCACGGAAAACCTACGGATTACAGTCGACTTCGGCAAGTTTTTCCGATTTTCATCGTGTTTCATCTAACAGTTTACCTTCTCTTGGCCAAGTGCTGGAATCTCCTTTAAACTCCGGATTTACAGTGCACAGACGTTGCTCCAATTACCCGTAACGCACAGCAAATTCGTCCGGAGGAGCGTTTGGCCTTTTGGTGAGTACTATTCCGACCAATAATCAATACATATTTGA
>DASCOW010000150.1:0-2964 GCA_036012205.1 Verrucomicrobiota bacterium | reverse complement strand
TCATCGAGGCAGGAACACTTCTGGACCTCGGTGGCATCGCCAAGGGCCACGCGCTGGGGGAGGCTCTGGCGGTGTTAAAGAAACAGGATGTTCGGCAGGCGTTGGTTTCCGCTGGCGGTGACATTGTCGCTGGCGATGCACCGCCGGGTAAGATCGGTTGGCGTGTGGCGCTGATCGGTTTGCAGGAGGAAACCAAGCCGGAGTTTTTATGGTTAGCCAATGGCGCGGTGGCCACGTCAGGCGACCTGTACCAGTTTCTCGAGGTGGACGGCACTCGGTACTCTCACATTGTGGATCCGCGCACCGGCATGGCGATCACCGAGCAGCGGTTGGTGCACGTGCTTGCTCCGGACGGGATCACGGCGGACAGCCTTGCGACGGCGATCAGCGTGCTGGGGCCAAGCGAGGGCCTGCGCTTGGTTGCCGGTGATAGGCGGCTCGGCGCTCGTGTGGTGTTTCGCGGGGTGCTTGGTCAGGTGCAAGTCACGGAGTCGCCGGTGTTCCGCGCTTGGCCAAGGGTGGAAAAATAAAACGGCCTGCTGCGCGAGCAACAGGCCGTCGAAGTTCTTTGGTGTTGGTTCAGGCTTTGTCCGACTCGATCTCGAGGTACTCGCGATCCTTGATGATGCCCGGCTGCGGAACGGGGTATTTGCCGTCCGGGTTCATTTGCAGCGGGGCAGGGGAGTTCATTGTCAGCTTGTCGGAGTTCGGGGAGAGGTCGTGGTCGTGGTTGAGCACCTGATCGACGGTGACCTCCTGCCCGGTGTGCGTGGCAAACCGACCGGCAGCAGTGACGACGCTCGCCATGACGCCGCGGTCCACCTCGTTGAACGGCTTGTCCTCGCGAATGGCTGTCATCAAGTCGTTCCACTCGTCCTGATACGGGTTGGTTTCGCGGCCCGGGTAAGCCCAGGCGACGTCGTCCTTCATGCTTTGGCCCTTGAAGATTTTGCAGGGAGCTGGCGCGTGGCCGCGCATGGAGATGATCCCGAGGCCCTTTGAGCCGTGTGCGTAGCTGGCAAAGTCGCCATAGCAGCCTGGCATCGTGCGACCGTGCAGGTACAGCTTGGCTCCGTCGGCGAAGGTGTACTCAACGGTATAACAGCCAAGATTTTGATCAACGTAGTCCTCGCGATAGTGTCGAGCGCCGGCGCCTTGTGCCTTGACTGGCCATGCGTCTTTCATCCAGCAGCACTCGTCAATGTTGTGGATGAAATAGTCGCTGAACGAACCGCCGCTGGCCCAGATGAAACTGTGAAACCGGCGGATTTGATAAAGCAGTTCACTCTCGTTTTTCTTTGGCGGGAGTGAGTAGCAGGAGGCAACCGGGCCGTGCAGTCGGTAGGCACGCAGCAGATTAATCTCGCCCATTTCACCGTCCTTGATGCGGTTGAACAATTCGCCGCGTGCCCGGCTATGGCGGCACATCAGGCCGACGCCGACCTTGAGGTTTTTCTTCTTGGCCTTCTTGTTGAGAGCAAGCATTCGACGGGCGGTGGGGCCATCAGGACAGAGCGGTTTCTCCATGAACACGTTGAGGCCCTTCTCGATGGCGCGTTGGTAGTGCACCCAGCGGAAGGCGCAAGGAGTCGTGAAGATGACGACATCCCCCTTGTTCAGGTTGTCCATCGCATTGGCGTAGCCGTCGAACCCGATGTAACGGCGGTCAGCCGGCACGTCCACTTTATCCTTATGGCGTTTTTTGAGAGCCTTGTAGCTGTTGTCCATTTTTGCCGTGGACACGTCCACCATCGCGACGAGCTTGTTGCGGGCGATGTTGTCCGGCACAGACAGGGCGTTGTCGGATGCGCCTGTGCCACGGCCGCCGGCGCCGATAAGAGCGATTTGTGTCGTGTCATCGACGGCAGAGTGTACTCGAGGGATGACGATACCGGTCAACACCGAGGCGGCCGTTGCCGAACTGGTGGTCTTGATAAAGTCGCGGCGATTACTTGGAGACGATTCAGTAGGCTTGGTCATCGCGGGATTCCTACCCTCTGGTTGCTCGGGGCGCAACCCTGAAATCTGCACTCGGCCGGGCGCTTGGGGAATTGAACTTGACCGGCACCGGTTCATCATCAACGGTTCGAGGAATGAGTTTGCGTACAAAAACTACATTGTTTTTTCTGGCTTTTTCCATTTTTGCGACCTTCCCAGCAGAGGCCGAGAGACCAAGCTTGGCCGAGAGGCTTGGCTACAAGGCGACCGATAAGTTGTTGATCATCAACGGCGACGATACCGGTATGTGTCACGCTGCCAATGTCGCCGCCATCGACTCACTCGAGCGTGGTCTCATGACTTCGGCCACGATCATGGTGCCGTGCCCTTGGTTCCTTGAGATTGCCCACTATGCCAAGGCAAACCCGGATAAGGATTTCGGCGTTCATCTTTGTCATACGTCTGAATGGAAGAGGTATCGGTGGGGACCGGTCGCCTCCCGCGACACGGTTCCGGGCTTGGTCGATTCGCAGGGTTACCTGTGGGCAAGCGTGCTGGAGGTGTACCTCCACGGCACACCAGAGCAGGCATTGATCGAAGGGCGCGCCCAAATCCAAAAAGCACTCGACGCTGGGGTGGACGTGTCGCACCTCGACTCCCACATGGGCACACTGCAGTCTGAACCGCGTTACCTTCAGGTTTACCTGCAACTCGCCGTCGAGTTCGACTTGCCATTGCGCATGCCTTCGCAGGCCACGGTGACTGCGTTTGGCTTCCCTGACTTGCGTAAACGTTTCGCTGACAAAGGCATCGTCTTTCCCGACTACTTCGTTTACGAGGAGTTGAAGAACGAAAAGAAGGGTGTGAAACAATTTTGGCTTAACATCGTCCGCAATCTCAAGCCGGGTGTCACCGAATTATTCATTCACGCCGGCAAACCGACCGATGAGTTGCGCAGGATCACAGCCACTTGGGAGATTCGCTCTGAGGAGTACGAGACCTTCACCAACGATGCCGACATGCGGG
>DASCOW010000149.1:0-1734 GCA_036012205.1 Verrucomicrobiota bacterium | reverse complement strand
CCGCTCGACAAGATTGGCGATGGTGACCGGGTTTATCCGGGCGACGGCATCGCGCCGATCACCGACATCGTCAAGGGCTTCCTGCAGGTCGGCGCTGTGCCGGTGCTCTCGCTCGAATTGTTCAACAAAAAATATTGGTCGATGGATCCTCTTGAGGCTGCCAAGGTCGGCATCGAAAAAATGAAAAACTCCGTGGCTCCGGCCCTTTAGTTTTTTGCGCGATGGCAGTCTATGACGAACTCTCGGATCGCGTGGTCTTGATCACCGGCGGGGCAAACGGCATTGGTCGGTCAATGGTTGAGGCGTTTCATTTGCAGGGTGCCATGGTCTGTTTTTGTGATGTGGATCAAAAGGCCGGATCGAGCCTGGCCAAGAGCCTGGGTGAGCGGGCCGAGTTCGGGACGGTCAACCTTTGTCGCGAAGCTGATATCAAGCGCTGGGTGGCGGGCTTGGCCAAGCGGCACAGATCAATTCACGTTCTCATCAACAACGCTGCCCGCGACCCTCGCATAGCCCTGGAGAAAGTCACCGCGAAGGCGTGGGATGATCTTTTCGACGCGAACATCCGCGCCTATTTTCTGACCTGCCGGGAGGTGTCACCGCACTTGGTCAAGGGGGCGTCGATCATCAATTTTTCGTCAATCACCACTCACAATGGGCCGGAGGAAATGAGCACTTACGTTGCTGCCAAGGCGGCGGCGATCGGGCTGTCACGCTCGTTGGCCCGCGAGTTGGGGCCTCGGCGGATTCGCGTGAACATTATTTCGCCGGGTTGGATCATGACCGAGCGCCAACTACGCGAGCATGTCACCCCGGCGATCAAGCGCGGCTTGTACAGGGACCAATGCATCCCCGATCTGAATCAGGCGGAAGAAGTTGCCGAAGTGGCGCTTTTCCTTGCGAGCGATTCGAGCCGCGCCATGACAGGGCAGGAGCTTATCGTCGATCGCGGCTGGATACACGGATGAGCGTGGACTACCTCGTTATTGGCGGAGGCATCGTCGGCTTGGCGACGGCTTGGCGTTTGCAGGCCGCACAGCCCGGGAGCCGCATTTGTCTGCTGGAAAAGGAGCTGGAAGTTGGCAGCCACCAAAGCGGCCACAACAGCGGCGTCCTGCACTGTGGCCTTTATTACAAGCCCGGCTCCACGAAGGCTGTCCTCGCTGTGCGCGGTGTTCGGCAGATGGTTGAGTTTTGTCAGGAAGGCAACATCGCGCACGAGGTTTGCGGCAAACTGGTCGTGGCGTGTGATGACGCCGAGTTGGAGCGCCTTCGCAAACTGGAGGAGCGCGGTCGACAAAACGGACTCGAGGGCATCGAGTTTCTTGGGCGTGAGGCGATGCTCGAGTGCGAGCCCAACGTCGGTGGTATCGCCGCACTGCGCGTACCGCAGGAGGGGATTGTCGATTACTCGGCGGTTTGCCGCGAACTACGTCGCCGCATCGAGGTCAACGGTGGCGACGTGCAGACCGGCGCGCGTGTCACTCGGCTTGAGCATCGTGGTGGTGAGTGGATCGCGGCGACGGCGAACAAGGGCGACTTCACCGGCCGGTTCCTTGTGAATTGCGCTGGGCTGCACTGCGACCGTGTGGCCGGGCTGGCTGGCGAGCGGCGCGAGACTTGCATTGTTCCGTTCCGTGGCGAGTACTACAAACTTGCTCAGGCCAGCGAAGGCCTCGTGCGCCATTTGATCTACCCCGTGCCCGATCCGCAGTTTCCATTTCTGGGAGTACA
>DASCOW010000148.1:0-2227 GCA_036012205.1 Verrucomicrobiota bacterium | reverse complement strand
CGCAGCGGTGTGCCGCCGTTTAAAATCTCGGGTTCCTGCGCGACCACAAGACTGTCAGACAACTGCAGGAGTGAGGTATCGGAGAATGCTTTGTTAAGGCTGATGCCCAATTCATGACCATAGTCCTCGTGGTCGTCACGATCTTCGTAGTATCGCATACCGAAGGCGTACCCGGCGGTGAACTTCAAGTCTGTTCCTTCTCCAATGCTGAGGCTGACAGCGGGACTGACCTCCAGTCCCCCGCTCTCCTCCGCACTTTCATCGGGCGAGGTGGTGTAGTTGTCGTCGTAAAAACCGCGAAGAGAAGCGGTCACCTCCCAAATTTTACCGGCATCCGCAGCCTGAACCCCGGCAACGCCAACAGCGGTTATTCCCAATATGACTATTTTCTTGTTCATCGATTTGTTTTTATTTTGAAATCCACAATCAACCACCCCGAGCGGCCAGCAGGGCTGAATGGAGGGGCATTGTCGACGTTCAGTCGTCGCTGTCAACCCCAATTACAAAACTTTTTTACCTTTTTTTACTATCTCAACCTCGTTGATACCAATCACCTAAGGCTGGCTTTCCGGTATCGCAAACAGCAGCCACTGTCCCGGGGAGAAATCACTCAAAACGGCCTGTAACGGGAATCCATCCGGCAAATCCCCCTCGATCTGCATAGCCAGCATGAATCGCTCCCAGTTCAACTCATTCGCATTCAGCACGCTGGCAGCGTACTGCCGGTCGGTTGTGGCCTCTGTGATGTACAGCGCGCTGACGGGTCGAAATTGGCTGTTGAGGGAATAAAAATCGGGCTGGACGTTGCGCGTTAGCCAGGCGCAATCCCGTCCACCGTACCATGCCACGGCCCAGGGGATGTCGCTCATCAGCAAATCTTCGGCGCGGATGCTCTCCTCCCCCGATTCTCCCGGGAGCGAACTGACATACTGCACACGCGCTGGATGGTATGGCGGATTGGCCACGGGATACGGGTGCGGCAGCAGGAAGCTCAAGACCATTGGCAGCGAGACGGCCACGACCAAACCAACGGAAGCGGCCAAGCGCATTTCCGGAAGATCGACCTTCCAACGATCGAGCAGCGAGAAAAATAATCCTGCCCCAAAGAGAAAAGAGACCGGCCCTAGAATGGCCAAAAGGTTTTCGCCATTCACGCCCGACGCTGCGGTCAGCGGGGCACCTTGGCCAAGCGAACTCGTCAGCAACCCAGCCAGCATGCTGTTGGCCGCTGAGAGGTGCGTGCGGCCAAGCGCTTGGCCAAGCGCAAACACTGCGAGCGTCATCCACAAAAACACCCGCAGTCGCCGCAGCGACCGGTTCCGAAACGGCAAGACCAAGCCGACGAGGCAAGCCACCGTAAACCAGCCGCCAGAAAATTGTGGTAGTTCATGAACCAGCAGATGGCGGAGGTTGCGTTTCAGCTTGTTCGCGATGTCCCACAACCCGACATGATCCGCCACCTTCACCTTGATTTTATCGGAATCGCTCACCGGTGCGTCACTTGGCTCGTAAAACAAAGTTCGCTCGAGTGTGTCTCCAGGGAAGGCGTGCGTCTCCCCGTACAGGGCCAAGCCGGCTGTGCCGAAAAGGTTGCCGCTGAGTTGCGCGTTGCGCACCAGCCAAGGCGACATCACGAGCAGAAATCCAAGCAGCGCCATCGCCATTGTCCGGCCACGGTGCTGCCCCATGAACCAGCCGAGGTAAACCAACACTGGCAGAATCACCCAGGCAAAGCCGTAGCGGGTCAACCCACCCAAGCCGACCAGCACACCGGCCCCAAACGCCATTCCGGCAAACCAACCGCCGCCGCTTGGGTGCTTGTCATTTTCGTGTGCCTCGATGCTTACGAGCACGTTTGCTAAGGCCAGAAACAGCACCAGCAGCAGCATCGTCGGGAGGCCGGAGATGCTGAATTCCCAGTAAAGTTCCGTCCCCAAAAACACCAGCATCGCACACCAGGCCACCGATTGGTCGAACAGCCTCTCGCCCAGCCGAAACACTTGTGCGAGCGCGATAAAAAAAAGGAATTGGTTGAGCAGATTGATGAACACCTCCGGCTGGTATCGTGGCGACTCGCCGACTTTAAACTCAAACGGCAGCACCTTCATCCAGCCGCTCAACAGCAGCGGGTACAGCGGTGGGTTGGTGATGTCGGGGAATTCGCTGCGAAGTTGTGCGTCCGAAACAGCGCCGTGCTGTCGCATCACATCGAGGCTTAACGGCCGGA
>DASCOW010000147.1:0-11583 GCA_036012205.1 Verrucomicrobiota bacterium | reverse complement strand
ATGTGCTCAGCGAGCCCGAGCCGTACACCGGCCAGACCAAGCGTTGGACCGTCGAGGGCTGGAAACAGGCCGAGGGCGGCTACTTGAACGGCCTCCAGCACGGCCGCTGGAAAACCTGGTGGGACAACGGCAATCTCCGCAGCGCGATCGAGTTCGATAGCGGCAAACCAAACGGCTCGGCGATTCATTGGCACGCCAACGGGCAGCGCAAAACCGAGGGCACTTTCGTCAACGGCAAGTTCACTGCCAAGGCCAAGTGGGACGAAAACGGCGAATCGCTCACGCTCGAACCCGCCACCACGCCGTAGCCTCCTGCGCTTGGCCGGGCGCGTTCCCCGGAAAATCCGTCGCTTGACGGGATGGGTATTCAATCTATTATGACCGGCCACCCGCGTTCGGGTGGGCCTAACCGATGACAAAAATCAAAAGTATCCTGGCCCGCGAAATCCTCGACTCGCGCGGCAACCCCACCGTCGAGGCGGACGTCACCCTTGAGAACGGCACCGTTGGCCGTGCCGCCGTGCCCAGCGGCGCGAGCACCGGCGAACACGAGGCTCTCGAACTGCGCGATGGCGACAAAAGCCGCTATCTCGGTAAAGGCGTCCGGCAGGCCGTCGCCAACATCAACGAAAAAATTCTCCCCGCTATCACCGGTATCGACGCCGCAGACCAGTCAGCCGTCGATAAGGCGATGCTCGATCTCGACGGCACTTCCAACAAGGCCACTCTTGGCGCCAACGCCGTCCTCGCTGTCTCGCTGGCCAGCGCCCAGGCAGCGGCCTCTGCGGCCGGCCAATCGCTTTACCGCCACCTCGGCGGTGCGGACGCCAACGTTTTGCCGGTGCCGATGGCTAACGTCATCAACGGCGGTGCCCATTCCGACGCGCCCATCGACTTTCAGGAATTCATGATCATGCCCCGGGGCTTCGACACCTTCTCGGAGGGTCTGCGCGCGATCACAGAGATCTTTCATGCACTCAAGGCCGTACTCAAAAAGAAGAGCCTCTCCACCGCCGTTGGCGACGAGGGCGGCTTCGCGCCGGCGCTTGGTAGTGTCGAGGAGGCGCTCGAGTCGATACTTGCAGCCACGAAGGACGCCGGCTACGAGGCAGGAAAACAAATCTTCCTAGCACTCGATGTCGCCAGCAGCGAGTTTTTCGACGCAGAGAGGGAACGTTATGTCTTCAAGAAAAGCACCGGCGACGAGCTGACAGCCGCCGAGTTGGTGGCCTACTACGACGAGCTCACCGGCAAGTACCCCATCGTTAGCATCGAGGACGGCTGCGACGAAAACGACTGGGCCGGCTGGAAGGCGCTCACCGACCGGATCGGCGACCGTGTGCAACTCGTTGGCGACGACCTGTTTGTCACCAATGTGAAATTCCTCCAGCGTGGCATCGACGAGGGCGTGGCCAACTCCATCCTCGTGAAGGTCAACCAGATCGGCTCCCTCACCGAGACACTCAGTGCTATTCGGTTGGCGCAGGGTCACGATTACACCACCGTCATCAGCCACCGATCGGGAGAGACCGAGGACGCCACCATCGCCGATCTCGCCGTAGCAACCAACGCCGGTCAGATCAAGACTGGCTCTCTTAGCCGTAGCGACCGCACGGCCAAGTACAACCAACTCCTGCGTATCGAGCAGGAACTTGGCGACAAAGCGGTGTATGGGGGAAAGCGTTAGAAGTTTGAACTTTTCAGTTTCTAGTTTAAAACAACGCTTGGCGATCGGCTTCGCCTTGGCAGGTGCTGTAATGTTAGCGACTGCAGCCGAATCATCCCTGAAATCTGCGCTGACTTTTTACGCTTCGTTTGACGAAGGCACCGACGCAGACTTGGCCAAGGGCAACAAGCAGCTCTTCACCCTTGTCGATAAACAGCCCAAGCCGGGCAATCATACCGACGGCCTCACCAGCTTGGTCAAGGACAAGGGGCTCTTTGGTGGCGCGCTGCTGTTCAGCCAACGCAAGGCCAAGTGGCTCCTCTACGACGGCGCGAAGAATTTTCATTTCGCGGAAAAAAACTGGAGCGGCACCGTGTCGTTCTGGCTGAAGGTCGATCCGGTCAACGACCTCGATCCCGGCTATGTCGATCCCATTCAAGTCACGCCGAACACGTGGAACGACGCCTCGTTTTTTGTCGACTTCAACAAGGACGGTAACCCGCGTGCGTTCCGGCTGGGCGCGTTTGCCGACAAGGCAGTTTGGAATCCCACCAACAAGGATGTGCCGGAGCCGCAACGACCACTCGTCCCGGCCAAGTCAAGCCCGTTCAGCCGCGACAGATGGACACACGTCGCCTTCACATGGGAGGGATTCAACACTGGCAAAAAGAACGGCGTCGCCACGCTCTACCTGAACGGAATAAGGCAAGGCAGCATCACCGGCTGGAACCAGCAATTCTCGTGGACCGGCAAACCGCACCGCATCCTGATCGGCCTCAATTACATGGGACTGTTCGATGACATGGCCTGCTTCAACCGCGCTCTTTCCCCAAAAGAAATCAAGCGCATCCACACCCACCAAGCCGCCCTAACCAAGCTGCTGAGGTAGCGGTTCTCTTCGCCCCGTTGGAGGCTTATTCGTTGCCGCCTTCTTTTTGGATGACGCGGCTCAGGGCTTGGCCTTTTCGGATTTCGCTGAAGTCGGGCGTGGTTACTGAGTAGGGGAAGTTGGCCTGCGTGCCGGCGGCCCCGAATTCGCCCCGCTTGTTGATGGCGATGAAGTTGATGGCGAGATCCATGCCCTGCGGATCGGTCTTGGCGATGCGGCGAATCGCCTCGGCACAGGCTTCAGTCGGCGACATGCCGTGGCGCATGTTCTCGACAACCTGATACGACGCGCAGTAGCGCATAACATTCTCGCCGAGGCCGGTGGCTCCGGCGGCACCGACTTCGTTGTCAACGTAAACGCCGCCGCCGATGATAGGCGAGTCGCCGACGCGGCCCGGCACCTTGCCGCCCCAGCCGCTGGTCGAGCAGCCACCGGCGAGGTTGCCGTCGGCATCGAGAATGATCAGCGCGATGGTGTCGTGGTTTTCAGGCTTGTTACCCTTGCCGGGCGAGGTTTTTTTCTGCTTGGCCAGCCAAGCGCGGTAGCTTGCCTCGTCCATCTGGCCGTCGCGCACCTCAAGTCCGTTTTGTTTGGCGAACCAATGTGCACCCGGGCCGACAAGCATGACGTGCGGGGTTTTTTCCATGACCAACCGTGCGGCGGAAATGGGGTGAACGACACCCTCGACTCCGGCAACGCTGCCGGCCTGATGGCCGGGTCCGTTCATGATGCAGGCGTCGAGTTGCACAACACCGGCGGCGTTGGGTAAACCGCTGAGACCGACCGATGTGTTGCCGGATGACTCCACGAGGCGCACGCCCTGCTCGACGGCGTCGAGAGTAGAGCCGCCGTCCTGTAACACCCTGAGCGCCAGTTCGTTGGCCGGCTTGCCGAAGCCCCACGTCGATACGATCAATGGGCCGCGCTTAGTCAAGCGGGCGGCGGGCGGGGTTGTGGCGCAGCCGGCTGCCAGAGCCGCAGCTGCGGCAGTAGTGCGCCTGATGAAGTTGCGTCGGGTTTGGTCGCTCATGGTCGGTGGCGATTGGACTGCCAAGCGCCGGTAAAGTCAAAGCCAAGTGCCTGACCAAGCGCGGTTCAATGATTCGGCTCCGGTTGCTTGAGACGACGCGAACGCCAGATGTAATAGATAGCCGGGTACACCAACAGCTCCATCAAAGTGGAAGTCGCCACGCCGCCGACCATAGGGGTGGCGATGCGTTTCATTACATCAGCCCCGGCGCCGTGACTCCAGAGGATTGGCGCCAGGCCGGCGATGATGACGCAGGCGGTCATGGCCTTGGGGCGGATGCGCTTGACGGCGCCGTGGTGGATCGCATCGCGCAGGTCGGCGCCGTGGCGCATTCGGCCCCTCTTGATGGCATCAGCATAGGCCAAATCGAGGTAAAGCAGCATGACGACGCCGGTTTCGGCATCCAGTCCAGCTAGCGCTATCAGTCCCACCCAGACGGCCACGCTCATGTTGTAGCCGAAGAGGTGCAGTGCCCAGAATGCGCCGACTATGGAGAAGGGCAGCGCGAGCAAAACGATGGCCGTCTTGATTGCTGAGCGTGTGTTGAGATAGATGAGCAACACGACGATCAGCAGGGTCAGCGGCACGACGATCATCAACCGTTTTTGTGCGCGTTGCATATATTCATATTGGCCGCTCCAGAAAATGCTGTAGCCGGGCGGGATGCGAATCTGCCCCTCGGCGATGGCGGTGTTTACTATGTGCTGGGCATCGCGCACGTAGCCGCCGACATCGACGTCGCTGATGTCCACGTATACCCAGGCGTTGGGCACGGCGCCTTCGCTCTTGATGGACATCGGAGCGTTGACGATTGCGAGCGTTGCCAGTTGGCCAAGCGGCACCTGCGCTCCGCCGGGAGTGGGGATGAGGATCTCCTCGCGCAGGGCTTGCAGGTCGGAGCGGTAATCGCGGTTGTAACGGAGATTGACCGAGTAGCGCTCGAGTCCCTCGACGGTCGTGGTGAGTGTCTTGCCACCTAGTGCGACGGCGAGTACGTCCTGCACGTCGGCCAGTGTCAGGCCGTAGCGGGCGATCTCGGCGCGGTTGATTTCGAACTCAATGTAGCGCCCGCCCATTACCCGCTCGGCGTAGGCGCTGGCGGTGCCGGGGACGGTGCGGATGAGTGCCTCGATCTCCTCGCCGATGCGCTCGAGCTCGGCATGGTCCGGTCCGGCCACCTTGATGCCGACCGGCGTTCTGATGCCGGTGGAGAGCATGTCTATGCGCGTCTTGATGGGCATCGTCCACGCGTTATTGAGGCCGTGGATCTGGACGGTTTGGTTGAGAGCATCGATCAATTCGTCCGGTGTGCGTGGGCGATGGGCGATGGTGTTGCCGGCCGCGTTGAGGATGTCCACCGCAGGCCACTCGGGCTCCGGCTTGAGCTGGATGGTTGTCTCGATCATGTCCATCGGCGCCGGATCGGTGGCGGTGTCGGCCCGGCCGATTTTGCCCAGCACCGTTTTCACCTCGGGGAACTGTTTGATGAGCCGGTCAGTGATTTGCAGGACTTCTCGCGCCTTGGTGGTGGAGATGCCGGGGAAGGTCGTGGGCATGTAGAGCAGGTCTCCCTCATAGAGCGGCGGCATGAATTCGGCCCCCAGATTCTGCCACGGGAACCATTGGCCGGCCGTGCGTGCGATCTCCTTGGCGCGCCCCTCCGGCAGCGAGTCGGTCACGAGCCGGTTCCACGGAAAAAACACCCAGCCCACGACCAGCCCGGCGGCGATGATAACCTGCCAGCGTCGGCGGATGACGAAGTCGATCGCCGGGTGATACAGCCAAACGAGGAGACGGTTAAGCGGGTTTTTTTCCTCGGTCGGGATACGTCCGCGGATGAACCAGCTCATCAGCACGGGCGCAAGGGTGATCGACAACAGCGCCGCCGCCGCCATCGAGTAGGTTTTCGTGTAAGCCAGCGGCTTGAACAGGCGCCCCTCCTGCTCCTGCAAGGTGAATACCGGAAGGAACGACACGGTGATCACCAGCAGCGAATAAAACAGCGTCGGGCCGACCTCAATAACGGCCTCGCGGATGACATCCCCCCGTGGCCGTTTGCCGCCGTCGCGCTCGAGGTGCTTGTGGGCGTTCTCGATCATGATGATGACAGCGTCTACCATCGCGCCAATGGCGATGGCGATGCCGCCCAGCGACATGATGTTCGAGCTGATCCCCTGGCCGAACATCACGAGGAAAGATCCCAGCACCGCCAGCGGCAGGATGACGATCGCCACCAGCGCACTGCGTAAGTGCATCAGGAACGCCGCGCACACGAGCATCACGATCAGGCACTCCTCGAGGAGCTTTTCCTCCAGCGTCCGCACGGCGCGGTCGATCAGCAGCGTGCGGTCGTAGGCTACGGTGTGGGTGACGTCCGGTGGCAGCGCCTTCATCGCTTGGTCAAGCCGCTGCTTGACGTCCTGCACCACTTGGCGCGCGTTGGCTCCCTGGCGCACGATGACGATGCCGCCGACAGTTTCGCCCTCGCCGTTCCACTCTGCGAGGCCCCGGCGAGTCTCAGCACCGAGTTGCACCGTGGCCACGTCGCGCAGCAGGATAGGCGCGCCGTTGGCACCGACTCCGACCGCCACTTGTTTCAACTCTTCGAGATTTTGAAGATACCCCCGGACGCGCAGGATGTATTCGCGCTCAGCCAGTTCGATCGCCCGTCCGCCGACCTCGCCGTTACTGCGCTCGATCGCACGGCTCACTCTGGGCAATGAAAGGTTGTAGGCGCGGAGCCGCGTCGGGTCCACGGTCACTTGGTATTGTTTTTGAAAGCCGCCAAACGAGGCGACCTCGGCTACGCCTTCCACTGCGGCCAACTGGTATTTCAGGTGCCAATCCTGAAACGAACGTAGCTCCCATAAGTCGCGTTCGGGTGAATTTAGCGAGTACATAAATGCCCAGCCGACACCGGTGGCATCCGGACCAAGCGAGGGGGTCACACCGTTGGGCAACTGGCCACTGATGCTGTTTAGGTACTCGAGCACGCGGCTCCGCGCCCAGTACGGATCTGTGCCATCATCGAACAAGACATAGACAAACGACACGCCGTAAAACGAGTAGCCGCGCACCACCTTCGCGTCCGGCACCGAGAGCATCTTCGAGGTGACCGGATACGTCACCTGATCCTGTATGATGTTTGGCGCCTGGCCTGGCCACTCGGTGTAAACGATGACTTGCGTGTCCGACAGGTCGGGAATGGCGTCCACCGGCGAGTTGAGCAACGTATGGAGGCCACCCAGCAGCAGCCCCAGGCTGGCTAGCACGACGAGGAACTTGTTTCCCAGAGAAAAGTCGATGATGCGCTTGAGCATTTTATTTATCGGGTTGAGCGTCCGCCTTGGCGGCCTGCTGTTTTTCCCAATGCGCCTTGGCGACAGGGCCGTGTTTCACCGTGCGGTTGTCCACGAGTTTCATGTTGCACTCGGGGCAGTCGCCCGGCTTCTCGCTCACGATGTGTGCGTGCGACTTCATCGGGCAGGTGTAGAGCCGTTTGGCCAAGGGTGCAGCCGGCGGCGGCTCCAACACTGGGATGAGTGTCATACTGCACTTGGGGCACTTGCCGGGCTTGGCCAGCTTGACGTCGGCATCCTCCGGCATCGGGCAGGTGTAGTGCAGCAGTTTGCCGCCGGGCCGCAGCTTGGCCAGCGCCGCCTCGCCCATCGGCACCAGCGTCATGTCGCAGATGTCGCATTTCCCGGCGTTGTTGTACCGGATGGCGACGTGCTCCGGCATTGGGCAAAGCCAAGCGGTGGCACCCGGTTCGCCCTCAGGCTTGGCCAAGGCGTGCTCGTGCCCGGCCGCCGGCATGGCCGCTTCCTTGGTTTCCTTGGCGACCGCGCCGGGCGGGCGGGTCATTTTTTGGATGGCCTCCTGCAGTTGGCTTTCAGAGTCGAGCATGAATTGCCCTGACAAAACCACGCGCTCGCCCTCCACGAGCCCATCCAGTATTTGAATCATCCCGTTCTCCGCACTATGCCCGAGCGTGACCGCGCGAGGCTCGAAGTGCCCATCCTCTTCCGCGACAAACACCGTTTCTCGCTGGCCGCTGCGCAGCACCGCCGAGCTGGGCACAAGCACCGCCGAGGGCGCCAACTCCGAGGTGAGTTGCACCGAGGCGAACATCCCCGGTTTGAGAAAATAACCCGGATTGTGAAACTCCATCCGCACCCGGGCCGTTCGCGTGGCGCGATCGACGTCCGGGTACACATGAGTCACCCGCCCGCGAAACTGGCGGTCCGGCAGATACGACAGCGACACCACCGCCTCTTGGCCAAGTCGCACAAAGGCCAGATCCTGCTCGTAGATTTGCGCGTACACCCACACCAGTGAAAGGTCGGCTAACTGGAATATCGGATTGCCTACGTCCACCATCTGCCCTTCCACCACGTTCTTGTCCGTCACGAATCCGTCGATGGGGGAGTGAATCCGGAGGGTTTTTTCCGGCTGGCCGCTCTTTTTGAGCTTCGCGATCTGCCCTTCACTGATGTCATAAAATTTCAGCTTCGTCAGCGCGCTGGAACGCACGGCGTCGCCGGCCGACTTGAGCGCTAGCAGATACTCCACCTGCGCGTTGTAAAGATCCGGCGAGTAAATCTCGAACAGTGGCTCGTCTCGGTGCACCTGCTGGCCGGTGGCGTCCACGTGCAGTTTCTCGATCCAGCCCTTGAACTTTGTGCTGACCTCCGCTTGGCCGGTCTCGGCGTACTCGACCGTGCCCACGGTGCGGATGATCCGGCGCAACGGCCCTCGCACGGCTTCCCCGGTGCGGATGTTCATCCGCTGCCTCGCCGCCGTGTCCACGAAGATTGCCGCCAACCCGCCCGCCGCCGCGTTCGAGCCGGAGCCGGCGCGGATCGGCGTGAGTTTCATTTTGCAGATCGGGCAGTTGCCCGGCTTGTTTTGAATCACATGCGGATGCATCCCGCAGGTATAAAGCTGGCTGGATGCCTCAGTGCCGGATGCGTCCGCGTGATCGTGTTTGCCGTGTTGACCGGCAAAATAGCCAACCGTCACGGCAGCCAGCAGGAGGGGAATCAAAAGAAGGAATCGTTTCATAATCTATGGGGGTTAGGGTTTTAAAAAAGTTTCATTTCCCGTTCGGGGGAGCAGTGGAGCCGAGGCCGGTCGAACGCCCAGGATTTGCAGGGAAATCCGGGCCAACACCTGCTCGCGCCGGGTGCGTTCACCGACCTCGCTCAGCTGAAAATCGAGCAGCGTTCGTTCGGCGTCGATAAGGTTAAAAAAATCGATCCGGCCGGCGAGATAACCCGACCGCGCCACCTCGAGCGACTGCCGCGCCTTGGGGATGAGTTGGCCTTGTAGTAGTGACAGGTTGCGGGTGGCTTCGCGGTACTGGTACGACTGCTCCGCGAAATCCAGCGCGAGCTCGATCTGCCCCGCTGTCAACCGGGCGTCGGCGGCGTTGGTGGCCGCCCTCGCACCGGCAATCTCGGCGGCAATTTTGTCGCGCCAAACTGGCACCGACACGCCCGCCTTGGGCCGGGCCGTTAGTGGTGTCGAGCGGGTGTTGAGCATCAATCCGGCGCTGTAGTCCGGCAGCTTTGCCTTGAGCGCAAGGCCAAGCGCGGCCTGTGCCACGCGCACCTCGGCTTCGAGTGCTTTTAGCCGGGGGTTGGTCTCAAAGCCGGCCGCCAGCAACCCCTCGGCGTCCAGATCCAGCGGAGTGGTCTCGAGCCGCGTTGGGAACGGAGGATCCGGTTCGTTCGCCGCGAGGCCAAGCGCGGCCTTGAACCGTGCCTGCAGCGGAGCGCGAAAATCCTCGAGATTGGCGATCCCTGTTTGCAGCCGGTCCTGCTCGATCTGTGCGCGGTAAATGTCCTGTAGCGTGACGGTGCCGACCTCGTTTTTGGCGCGCGCCGCTTTTTCCAGATCATTCATCAGCGAGAGCGTCCCGCGGTTGATTCGGATTTTTTCGCTCAAAAACCAGAGGTCATAATAGGCGTGCTTGACCGCGAACGCCGTCTGCAACACGGCACTCTCGAAGGTGAAATATTTGGTGCCGCTCATCGCAGTGGCGATGCCGGCCCGGGTGTTGCGTTTGCCCGGCCCGGGGAACGCCTGCATCAGCCCCGGCATGACAGAGGTCACCGCGCTAGCGATGTCCGCCTGAAAGGTGAGCTGCGGGTCGGGCAGCGAGCGCGCCACGGTGATGGTTTCCACCGTGGCCAGCCAGTCGTAGTAGGCGGCGGCCACCCGGGGCTGTTTGAGCATGGCCAGGCGCAGGTACTCGCCAAGCGGCGAGTCGGCGTTCAGCACCGGCAGATTCAGTGCCACGCCGCTTGGCCGGAAAATCTGCGTCACAGTTTGCGCACTGCGCCGCGCCTTGGCCTCGCCGGGGGTGGGTGTCCCGGCGCAGCCTGCCAGCAGCACCGCCATGGCTGTGAGCGCGAACGGCTTGTTAAAATGGATCATTCGTTTCTTTTCTTTTCAGTTTCAAAATAGAATTCGCCCCGAATGGACACACTCCACCGGGGACAGATCGGATCGGGAAAAGAAAGAAACTCAGGTCAGATACCGGCAGATCCGCTTGTGCACGGGCACGCCGGCCACCTTCAACTGAAGAGGCTGCGGGAGGATGGGGAACTCAAGTGCCACGTCGGGCAACATAAAAACCGGGCTGGCCTGTCCATCCAGCACTACCGGCGAGACTTGAAACTTGGCCTGACGCTGTGGCAGCGCCGGAAGCGGTTGATCGGCTTGCCCGTCGCCTTCGCAGCAACTGGCCTCGCTGCCGCATGGGCAGTGGCCGCACTCGACTGCCGCAGCGGGTTGCGACGCAAGCACCATCCCCAAGCCAAGCTGCGAGGAGATCAGCAGGCAACTGAGCAGAGTGGCAAATGCGTTTTTCATTCCGCTAGGGCGGAAGGGCTACTTGGCAGTTTCAGCCGGCTTGGCCTCAGTCTTATTATTTGCCGCAACGGCGTCGTCAAAAATCTTGGTGTACTTTTCAAGGTTGGAGTTGAACTCCCCGTCGCAGCCCTCGCAGCAGAACTTGATCTCGCGGCCTTCGTGAACGAGCCGGGATGGCTCACCCATGGCACCGAGCTTTTTGCCGGACACCATGCATGTCTCCATCGGGTAGGCGGTCACGTTGGAGTCCTCTGCCTCGACGGTTGCCGTTGCTTCGCCGCCGCCGTCACAACCGGCAAACACGATGGCGGCTACGATTCCACATATGATTGTTGTCCACTTTCTCGTCACGTCGCAAACGGTTAGCCCGGGGCGTCCGGTTGTCAAATCTTTCTTTTCTCCCGCCGCCGCTTCTGGTAGCAGCCAACCGGAACATGCCGGCATCGCACGATTCATCCGCCACCCTACGGGCTTCGGCCGCGCGCATTTTGCGCTGGAAACAGGGCGCGCCTGGCCGGCCGGCCGAAGACTTGGTGGCACGGGAGGAACCTCTCGAGACCCGAATCAGGGGCGAATCGGTGGCGGTGACCATGCGTACCCCCGGCCACGACGTGGAACTTGCGCTTGGGTTTCTGCTCTCCGAGAACGTGATCGCCGGGGCGGGCGACGTGCTTGAGGTGGCCCCGTGCCAAATCGGCGAGGCGGGACTGCATGGCAACGTGCTTAACGTGGTACTCGCGCCAAAGGTCGAGGTCGACTTGGCCAGGCTCAAGCGCAACGTATACGCCAGCTCCAGCTGCGGGCTGTGCGGCAAGGCGTCGATCGAGTCTGTGCACGCGCACTTCCCGCCCTTGGCCAAGCGCGAGCCGTTGGTCGCTGCGGAGACGGTGCTGCATCTGCCGGCCAAGCTGCGAGCCGGACAGGAGACATTTGACAAAACCGGCGGACTGCACGCCGCTGGGTTGTTCGACACTGCCGGTGGCCTGCTCACGCTGCGCGAGGATGTCGGCCGCCACAACGCCGTCGATAAAGTGCTTGGTCGCTCGATGCTCGACGGACATTTCCCGCTCGATGATCGCGTGCTGATGGTCAGCGGTCGGGCGTCGTTTGAGATTTTGC
>DASCOW010000146.1:0-11252 GCA_036012205.1 Verrucomicrobiota bacterium | reverse complement strand
AACGGGGTAAATCCTGCGAGCCAGTCGGATGACGATGTTTTTCTCCGGCTCCACCTCCTCGTCGCCGACAAAGAGCATTTTGATGCCGGAAAACAGCAGGAAAGCGCCGAAGAGGTAGAGAATCCAGTGAAACTGGTGGATCAGCCCTGCGCCGCCAAGGATCATTGCCGCACGCATAACCAGCGCCCCGAGAATCCCCCAGAACAAGACGCGATGCTGATACTCCAGCGGCACACGGAAGTAGGAAAAAATCAGCGCGATGACGAAAACGTTGTCCATCGAGAGCGACAATTCCACCACGTAGCCGGTAACGAACAGCTTCGCTTGATCGGCACCCCATTGGTTGCCGACCATCATCGGGGCCAGCCAGAAGGCAAACGCCATGGCCATGGAGAACCAGATGGCTGTCCACATTAGCGCCTCACGAAAGCCGACTGCGTGAGCCTTGCTGTGAAACACACCCAAATCCAGCGCGAGGAAAGTTAACACCGCGCCAACAAACCAAACCCAGTTCAATGGTGCGATAGTCAATGCGGCTTCGTTGGCGGCGGCAAGTATCATGCCGGGTGTTTCGGCGGGGTGGTGCTTGGCCGAGCGCGGCGTACGCGAGGTTCGGGCAAAAGAAAAGCGGCCAAGGAACGCTCCCCAGCCGCTGGCGAAATTCCGGTCACTTCAAGCCTCCGAGGTGGAGATGCTGTGCTGGGTAATGACGGTTTCATCAGCCAGCTTTGGTTTCTCTCCCTTGTTCTTCCAGAGCACCAGCGAGCCGGCGATGAAGATGCTGGAGAAGGTCCCGGTGACCACGCCGGCCAGCAGCACGAAGGCAAAGGCGTTGATGGCGCCGCCTCCGAACCAGAACAGCGATCCCGCCGCCAGCAGGGTGGTGCCGGAGGTGATGACCGTCCGGCTCAGTGTCTTGCTGATCGCGCCATTCATGATCTCGGTGAACGTGCCGGGCAAGCCAAGCTTCAGGTCCTCCCGGATACGGTCGAAGATCACGATCGTGTCGTTGATCGAGAAGCCGATGATCGTCAGCACGGCCGCCATCACCGGGGCGCTCAACTCGCCGCCCCAGAGGAAAAAGATGCCCAGCGTCATCAGCACGTCATGGCAGATGGCGAGGATGGCTCCCAGCGCGAACGAGAACTCGTAGCGGAACGTGACGTAAACCAAAATGGCAAACAGAGCGATCAGCAGCGACTTGGTTGCGCCCTGCAAAATTTCGTTGCTGATGCTGGGGCCGGTGCGCAGCTGGCTAACTTTTTTGAAGCCCTCGTCCGCTGCGAACTCCTTGGTCAAGGTGGTGATGGCTGCCTCGCCGTTGCCGAAGCCAACCGTGACCTGGAGTCGCTCCTGGCTACCGCCGCCCGCCTGATACTGGATCATGGCGTTCCCGACGCCGGCTTGGTCAAGTGCGTCGCGCAATTGGGCAACTTCCTTCCTCTGTGTGAACTCAAAAGTGACCTGATCGCCGCCCTTGAAGTCCACGCCCATGGCATCCGAGCCACGGCTGATTCCAGTCCCGATCCCGATTGCTACAAGAACCCATGAAATGATAAAAGCGTACTTTGCTAAGCCCATGAAGTTGAACTTGGGCTGTTCCATCAGGCGAAGACCCTGGCCGGTTCCAAAGTTCCTGAACAAGTCGAAAACCAACCGGGTGATCACCAGCGCGGTGAACATGCTGGCGCAGATGCCGACGGTCAGCGTGACGCCGAAACCCTTCACCGGCCCGGTCCCCATGGACATGAGAATCACCGAGACGATGAGTGTGGTCAGGTTGGCATCGATGATTGTGCCGAACGCCTTGCTGTAGCCGGTTTCGACTGCCCCCTGCGTGCCCTTGCCGGCCTTGAGTTCCTCCCGTATGCGCTCGAAGATCAGCACGTTGGCGTCGATTGCCATGCCGATCGTCAGCACGATGCCGGCGATGCCCGGCAGCGTCAAAGCGGCGTTGAGATAGCACATCACGCCGATTAGGATAAACAGGTTCAGCACCAGCGCGAAGTTGGCCACCATGCCGGAGAACCAGTAGTACAGGAGCATGAACACCGCCACGGCGATCACGCCGTACAACGCCGCATTGAAGCCACTCTTCACTGAGTCGGCACCAAGGCTCGGTTCCACGCTCATCTCCTCCTCAATCTTCAGCGGTGCCTTGAGCGGGTTAAGCAGCGCGTTGGAGATGCTGGCCGCCTCCTCCGAGGTAAAATCTCCGGTGATCTGCCCGTTGCTGGTGATGCGTTCCTGCAGGGTCGGGGCTGACATCAGTTTGTCATCTAAAATGATGGCCATCCGTTCACCGATGTTATTGCCGCTCAACTGCGACATGGCCGCCCCCCCGGCACTGTTAAAGCCGAAAAGAATCATGGGCGACTGTGTCAACGGATCGCGGGAAGGGTAGGCACTGATGATGTGTTCACCCTTCAGGCCATATCCGTTTTGAATTTCAACCAGCAGGTCGCCGGTGAAGCTGTTGCCCTGCGCGTCCTTTGTTGTGTGCGCGTATTTCCTATAGCCAGCGGGCGTAATGTCGTTGGCGAGCATCCTTGCGGAATCCTTGTGTACAAGGGCGAACTCCAGAAACGCGGCCTTGGTCACCAGTTCCTTGGCATCCGATTGGTCGGCTTCGGACAACCCGGGCAGCTGGATCATGATTTTGTTGTTACCCAGGGGGCGGATGTCCGGTTCAGCTACGCCAATGGTGTCCACGCGGCGGCGCAGAACTTCCACGGCCTGGGCGAGGGCGCCGCTTGCGGAGGCATTGTCCAGCTTGTTAGTATCCATCGCGACGAGGAACGACGAGCCTCCCTTGAGGTCGAGTCCGAGCTGGATTTGGCCGGCCACGCGTTTTTGTATTCGTTGCAGAACTAGTCGGTTGTCCGGCACTTGACCCCGGAACTTCATGTTCGGGAAATAGTTGGTCAGAGCTAGTCCGGACGCCTCCACCGCCGTGTACAGGGCGCCGAACTCATTGCTGTCATCCTCGTCGTAATTCGCCTTGGCCTCGGCGACCACCTTTTCAAACTCTGCATCCTTGTTTTCTGCTTTGCTAAATTCCTCAATCAATTTTCCGGGTTCAGGATCCCAGAGCGGCGTCATCTCGGTGCCAGCCCAGGCCAGAATGAGCAGCAGGAACAGGAATCGGGCTATGTTGTTTCGTTTCACAGTTTTGGGTTACTTGTTGTCCGTATTTAAATCCGACTTATCGCTGAGAATGCGCTCAATGGCGTGTTTTTCGAGTTCAAATTTGCTCTCCAGCGAGCGCACTGAGACGGTCGTCTCCTTGACCGACTGCACAGTGCCCACCACGCCGCCCCGAGTGACGATCGAAACCCCAGTCTTGATCGCGGCCACCATCTTGTCATGCTCCTTGGCTTTCTTCTGCTGGGGCCGGATCAGCAGGAAATAGAAGATGACAACCATCAGGATCATGGGAACAACCATTCCCAACGGGCTGCCTTGCTGCTGCGATTGGCCCTGCGCGAGCAGGATCAGGTTTGTGGGGTTGTAGCTCATTTCGGCTTTCAACAAAAGGGCGGGAACTGTAGAGGTCAATCGCTCAATTGCAAGCGTTTATCGGGGTTTTTTCGCGTTATTTCACCCTCTTTCGCCATTGGTCAAGCGCGTTCGATTTTGGAGCTTCAGCTTGAATAAAGCTCCTGTTTTTGTAGTCTCCACCGCTGTTCATGAGCATTTTAGGTGATTTCATTCGGGGGCTGGCCGCGCTTGGTTTGGTTGCTGCCTTTTGCTCAAGTGTCACGGGTGCTCCGGTTCCTCACGCCGACAAGGCCAATCACTGGGCATGGCAGTCGGTGCGCGGCGACATTCGCCCGCCCGCGGTCGAGTTGGTCGCCGGCGGAGCTTGGGCCAACACCGCCATTGACCGCTTTATCCTCGCCAAGCTGCAGGGCGCCGGGCTTGTGCCAAGCGCCCCGGCATCGCGCCGCACGATCGTTCGCCGACTGTACTTCGACCTCACCGGCCTGCCCCCGACACCGGCTGAGGTCGAGGCGTTCGTCAAAGACGCCTCGCCAGCTGCCTACGTGAACCTCGTAGAGCAGTTGCTCGCTTCGCCGCACTTTGGCGAACGCTGGGGGCAGCATTGGCTCGACCTAGTGCGCTTCTCTGAGACACGAGGCCACGAGGGCGACTACCCGATCCCCGAGGCGTACCGTTATCGGAACTACGTCATCCGTGCCTTCAACGCCGACGTGCCGTACGACGAGTTCGTCATCGAGCACATCGCCGGCGACAAGGTCGAGCAACCGCGCATCGATCCTGCCACCCGTTACAACGAGTCCGTGCAAGGAACCGGCTTTTGGCACTTGGGTGAGGCGACCCACTCGCCGGTGGACATCCGTGCTGACGAGTGCGATCGCGTACACAACCAGATAGATGTTTACTCCAAGGCCTTCCTCGGTTTGACGATGGGCTGCACCCGATGCCATGACCACAAGTTCGACGCGATCACCATGGAGGACTACTACGGCTTCGCCGGCTATCTGCAGAGTTCTGGTTTTCATTTGAAGGATGTCTCCAGCCCGATGGCGCAAGCCTCGGCGCACGGCCGCTTGGCCAAGCTGCGGGCCGACAGCACGCCCGGTTTGCTGCGCGAGTTCGCGGCCCTCGTCGAAACCAGGGTGAGCCGCTTGTCCGACTATCTGCCGGCCGCCGCAGAGCTTTTCAGGAACACTTCAAAAGGAAAAAAAAACCAGGAAAAGTTCATAAAACAAGCGACTGAGGCCAAAAAACTTCAACCGAAAAAACTCGCGGCCTGGATTGATTATATCGGCAAGGCCCGGAGCGATGACGCTGACCCGATGCGCAGCGTGGCGCAAGTCGCGCTTGGCCAAGCGCGCGCTGATGCCCTCGATGCGCTGCGTCAACTCGCGGCCGACACCACCGCGCGAACCAAGTCGGTCAAGGTCAATATCACCGTCGAGGAGGGTGAGCGGAATTACGTCAAGAGCCAGCGCGACTGGGTCGCCGCCGACAGGGTGGCCGACTACCGCCGCCCGCAGGGGCCGGAGGAATGGTTCACCGGCGGCCGGCAGTTTGGCGCTGGGCCGATGGCGGTCGGCACACCGGTGTTCGGCAGCGATGACAAACGGCCGATTGCGGAATTCAACGAACACGGCGCGGCCCGCAGCGATGGATTGAGCACACGCTTCACCGGTCTGCTTCGCACGCGCACTTTTGCTGTGAACGGCGACACGCTGTGGTATCGCTACAGGGGTCGAGCGGATGTTTTTCTCGCGGTTGACTCGCACCGGCAGGTCTCTGGTCCGCTCCACAGGGTGGTGCGCCAAACACTCGACAGCAAGGGCGGCGACTGGAAATGGTTCGGCCACAAACTAAGCGATTATATCGGACATCGCGTGCATGTGGAGTTCACACCGCGTGGTGCGTTTGCGCTCGAGCGGGTGGAGTTTGGCGGTACCGAACCGCCGCCGGTCGAGCGGCCGCTCAATTCGCGTTTGGCTAAGTTGCTAGAGAGTGACGAGTTGTTGGCCAACGGCTTGGCCAAGCTGCTGACGAGTGCCGCTAACGATTGCGCCGCCGGCCAAGCGGATCGCGAAACCGCTGAGTTGCTCAACTGGGTGATTCGCCACGACGAACTTCTCGAAACGCCGACTCGCGAGGGCCAAGCGATCGTCGCTTACCGGAAGGCAAAATCCGACATCGAACATACGATCCCGGCACCTGTTTGGGCGTTGTCGCTGCTCGATGGCAACGGCGAGGACGAGCCGGTGCTCACCCGCGGAAATCCCCGCACACCCAAGCCCGGCTTGGTGTCGAGATCATTTCTAAAGGCACTTGGTCAAAGTGACCTTCCAAGGAGCGGCAGCGGTCGGATGGAGTTGGCCCAGAGGATGGTCGATCCGGGAAACCCGTTCGTTTCGCGTGTGGTGGTGAACCGAATTTGGCATCACCTGTTTGGCCGCGGCATCGTGGGGACGGTTGACAACTTCGGCGTCACCGGCCAAGAGCCAACGCATCCTGGTTTGCTCGATTATCTCGCGTCGCAAGTCATCGATCGCGGCTGGTCGGTGAAGGAGTTGATCAGGCAGGTGGTGATCTCGAGCACGTATCGGCAGTCGAGCAAGCCGAGCCTCGCCGGCGCGAAGGCAGACCCGAACAACAGGCTGCTGTACCGGATGCCAATACGGCGGTTGCAGGCAGAGGCGGTCCGTGACCAGTTGCTGACGGTGTCCGGCCGCATTGACCGGCAGCAGTTTGGCAAGGGGCCGATGGTGCACATCACTCCGTTCATGCGGACCAACCGCAGTCCCAAGGGCAGCGGTCCGATGGACGGCGACGGGCGGCGCAGCGTTTACGTCGAGGTGCGCCGCAACCATCTCGAGCCGATGCTGAGTGCATTCGATAAGCCGACACCGTTCACGACGATGGGCCGTCGCGTTGTGTCAAACTCTCCGGCCCAGCCTCTCATTATGCTTAACAACGAGTTCGTGCATCGGCAGGCTGCCTTGTGGGCCGATTTACTTCTGAAAATCGATACCGCCAACGCCGGTGAATTGGTGAGCCTCGCGTACCGGCAGGCGTTCGGTCGCGAGCCGGAGCGGTGGGAGTCGAAGGTGGCCCTCGAGTTTCTTGAACAGCAGCGAAACGACAACGAGTCGCTTAGGCAACCGCTGGCTGATCTCTGCCACACGCTGTTCAACGTGAAGGAATTTATTTTTGTGAATTGAATGGAGTTTCAAGTTCCAAGTTTTAAGTTTCAAGCGCGGGAAAAGACGCCGCCGCTCACCTCTCACTGCAACAACAACCTGCCTAGGCCGCTCAGCCGGCGGGAGATGATGGGGCGCTGCGCCAGTGGTTTTGGTGCTGTGGCGCTGAGCAGTCTTTTGGCCGATCCGGTTTACGGCAGGTCGATGTCGCCGTTTGCGCCGCGCAAATCGCATTTTGCGCCCCGTGCGAAGAGTATTATCTTCCTCTACATGGATGGCGGTGTGTCGCAGGTGGACTCGTTCGATCCCAAGCCGCTGCTTGAGCGTGAGCACGGCAAGCCGTTCGCCGCGAAGATCAGTCCGACGCAGTTCGACAATATCGGTACGACGTACAAGTCGCCGTGGGCGTTTAAGCGATACGGGCAGAGCGGGCTCACGGTCAGCGATATTTTCCCCCACATCGGCGCGATGGCGGATGAGTTGTGCGTGGTGCGCTCAATGACGTCGGATTTCTCCGTGCACAACAGCGCGAATTTTTTCCTGCACACCGGCACCGGCGTGCAGGGTCGGCCGAGCATGGGTGCGTGGACGAGCTACGGCCTGGGCACGCAGGCGACTGATCTGCCGGGTTTCGTGGTGCTCAACGGCGGCCTCGTGCCATCCGGCGGATGGGATAATTTTGGCAATGGA
This sequence comes from Verrucomicrobiota bacterium, assembly GCA_036012205.1. GTDB lineage: Bacteria > Verrucomicrobiota > Verrucomicrobiia > Limisphaerales > UBA1096 > UBA1096. The sequence goes on along the minus strand of DASCOW010000146.1, from coordinate 3,870 downwards.
TTCCTGCCAGCGAGTCATCAGGCCACGGTGTTCAAGACTGGCAAGGAACCGCTGGCCGACATACGCCCGCGCGAAAGTCTGCCCGGCGCGCAGCAGGCCAAGCTGGATCTGCTGGCCAAGCTCGACCGAGGTGTACTCGACCGGCTTGGCCACGTTGATGCGCTCGAGGCGGCGATTGCTAATTACGAGATGGCTTACCGAATGCAGGCCACCGTGCCGGAGTTGATCGACATCAAGGGCGAGTCGGCAGTGACTCGCAGGCTTTATGGGCTGGAGTCGAAGTACGAGCACACTCGCACTTACGGCCTGCAATGCCTGATGGCCCGGCGCCTGGTGGAGAAGGGGGTGCGGTTCATCGAGTTGACCTGCCCGCGCATCGGCGGCAATGACCGCTGGGACGCCCACGGTGGCCTGTTACGAAACCACGGCGACAACGCCCGTGCCACCGACCAGCCGATCGCCGGTTTGCTGCGTGACCTCAAGTCCCGTGGTCTACTGGATGAGACGCTCGTCGTTTGGTCCGGTGAGTTTGGGCGCACACCATTTGCGCAGGGCAGCGACGGCCGTGACCACAATCCGTACGGTTTCACGATCTGGATGGCCGGCGGCGGAGCAAAGCCGGGCGTTACGTACGGTGCGACTGACGAGTTTGGCTATCACGCGGTGGAGAACAAGCTTGAGATCCACGACATGCACGCAACGATGCTGCATTTACTCGGGATGGATCACGAAAAATTAACCTACTTTTTTGACGGCCTCGACACGCGACTAACCGGCGTCAAGGGCCACGTTGTCGACGACCTCGTCGCCTGAGCCATGCGGGGGGTATCCATCGTCATTGTCGCCGCCGGGCGCGGCACGCGGATGGGGCAGGGCGACAAATTGTTCCTCGACGTGGCCGGTCTGCCTCTGGTTGGGCACACATGGCGGCAGTTTGATCAACTCCCCGAGGCCGACGAAATTATCATTGTCACTCGTGAAGATGCAGGGCCTCTTTTTGAGGACTTGCCGAAGCGCATTAATGCTCGGAAACCGTGGCGGTTTGTTGTCGGGGGTGCGGAGCGGCAGGACTCGGTTTGGAACGGCGTCAGCGCCACCGCCACCGAGTCGGAGTTGGTGGCGATTCAGGATGGCGCCCGGCCGTGCACGCCGCATTCTGCTGTTCAGGCCGCGTTGGCCGCTGCGCACGAGACCGGCGCGGCGGTGTTGGCTAAGCGTGTCAGCGACACGCTCAAGCGCGGTGACGGCCAAGCGCAAATCGTCGGGACGATCGACCGCGAAAACGCATGGGCTGTGCAGACACCGCAAGTGTTTCGGCGAGAGATCATTCTTGCCGCCTTGGCCAAGGTACGCGATGAGGGTCTGTCGATCACCGACGACACCGCCGCTTGCGAGGCGCTTGGCCAAGCGGTGCAACTGGTCGAGTGCGATCAGCCCAATCCCAAGGCCACCACGCCGGCCGACCTGCCCTACATCGAGTCTCTGCTGGCGGAGTGATCAACTCCCGGCGCTGAGCAGCTTGATCAGCGCGGCGCTTTTCTCCGGGCCGGATTGGAAGTCGAGTGCGCGGATGTAGCGCGGTTTGTCGGCTTCCTTGGTTTTCTTGTTGAGAAGAATTTTCACGAGCAGGTTGGAGGTTTTTTTCGAGCGAGAACGCCAGACGATGTCGCGGCCGGCCGGCGTGTCCCACCTGCTGCCTACAGCCTCGAGCCAGGCGTCGAAAAACCGGTCCTGCTGCCGGTCCAGCGCGAGGCCGAGCGCCTCGAGATACCAGCGGTCCTGGTCGTCGTGCTGTTGCGCGAGCTTGGCCCAGAGCGCCGGGGCGGCGGGGGAGGCGTTGTGTCGCAGCGCGATCGCGCATTCGCGGCGGACGGCGGCAGAGGGGTCGGCGGAGAGTTGGGTCACCAGCGGGATCACGTCGTGGCCGCGCTCGCGAGCAATGCGAAGGCCGGTGATGCGAATGTCCGAATTGTCGTCGCGCAGTGCTTCGCCGATATATTTCTTTTCAAGGCCATCGATGCGTGCGAGCAAGTGCAGCGCCCGGGCACGGAGCCGCTGGTTGTCACCCTGCCAGAGCTTGGCTAGGGCGCCTTCGGCTTGGGCACCCACTTTGTGGAGGTGCTGCCAGGCGATGAAGCGCGAGGCCAAGTTGGGGGAGGCGAGCATCGAGAGGCTGGTGCGGTTTTTCGAGATAGTGTATTTGCTGCCGCTGCCCTTGGGGGTGAGTCGGTAGATGCGGCCGGTCATTTGGCCCGGTTTGTGGTCGGTCATGTGATGTCCGCCTACGTGGCCGTCGTGCCAGTCGGAGACAAACACCGAGCCGTCCGGCGCGGTGCAGACGTCTGAAGGCCGATACCACGGATCCTTGCTCTCGAGCATGCTAACGGTTTTGCCGGTATAGCCTGCGCCGCTTTTCTGAACCGGGTAGGCACGGACAATTCGCGGCCCGGCATCGCAGTGCATCATTTGGCCTTGGAAAACTTTCGGTAGCAAATCTCCCTCATAGATGGCGATACCGGTCGGTGAGCCCTGGCCGGTTTGCAGCAGGTTCGGAATGACGCCGGGGTCGTTCTGGTGCCAGTGGCGTGACGGGATGTCAGCTTCCCAGTTGGTGCGCTTGACACCCCAGCCGGCACCGGTCAACTCGTCGGTGTAGCCGTAGTTGCCGAATTCCATCACGAAGTTGATGCGTACACCCCGGTTGCCGTCGTCGTCGTTGTCCGATTGCCAGATCGTGCCAAACGAGTCCACCGCCACCTCGAAGTTGTTGCGGAAGTTGAAGCCGAGTGTCTCCACTCCGCTACCGTCAAGGTTGCAGCGGAAAACCAGCCCCTGCCGATACGGCTTGCCGCGGCCGTTTACCTCGTTGCCAGCCTTGTCGACGATGAACTTTTCACCGTCGGCAGTTTTCAACTGACCGCCGCTGTTACCGACGTTGAAATACAGTTTGCCGTCTGGGCCGAATACAAACGCGTGCGCGCCGTGGTCGTGATCTACGCCGCCAATCCCGGTGAACAGCACCGTCGGCGGGCCGTCGGCCATGTCGTCGCCGTTCTCGTCGGTGAACAGAAGAACATTGGGCGAGCAGGAGACGATCACTCTCGTGCCAAGCACGGCGATGCCCAGCGCGGCATTCACGTCGTTGCCCTGGTAAAACGTCTTGGCTGTGTCGGCTTTGCCGTCTCCATCCGTGTCCTCGAGGATTCGGATACGGTCGCCTTCCGTCTGAATCTTGCCCCACGGCTTGAATAGTCGGTAATTGACACCCTCTGTCACCCAGACGCGGCCCTCGGCGTCGATGTCCATGTTGGCGGGATTCACCAGCATCGGCTCGGAGGCGAAAAGCGTAGCTTCCAGCCCGGGATGGGGGAGCAGCAGTTTCGCCTGCTCGGCGGCGGCGGTCGGGCCGTGACGTTGGGCAAAAAGAGTCATCGTAAGTGACAAGGCTGTGATGGCTGTCAAGACGGGTTTTATCCGGTGAATTTTCATTTGCAAAAGTGTGTTACGGCGTGCAGCACAGAGGAAGCCACAAGTTCGCCTAGTTTTCAACAAAATGCTAACCGCTCGACTCATCTTGGCCTAGCGCGGTACGCTGCCACGCCGATGCCGCCCTCCGCGCCAACTGTTGACGATCCCTTTTCCCATTTGAAGGACCTCGACTACTCGGTGGTGCAGCGATGCATGCACTGCGGCATGTGTCTGCCCACTTGTCCGACCTACGACGAGACCAGGCTTGAGCGAAACAGCCCGCGCGGTCGTATTGCCCTGATGCGCTCCATTGCCGATGGCGAACTCGAGGCCACAAGGGTTTTCGCCGACGAAATGTACTACTGCCTTGGTTGCCTCGCCTGCATGACGGCCTGTCCGGCT
>DASCOW010000145.1:0-1487 GCA_036012205.1 Verrucomicrobiota bacterium | reverse complement strand
GCCCCGAATCGGACACTGCTCGTCCACTGCGAACAAGGTCTGGGCGACTCCATTCAATTTGCCCGCTACATGCCGATGCTCTCCGCACAGGTCGGCACGCTCATTCTCGAATGCCCACCGGAGGCCAAGGCCTTGTTCGAGACGCTTACCGACTTAGCCAACGTCGTGACCCCCTACGACTCCACACCGGATCACGATTTGCAAATCCCGCTGCTCAGCCTGCCCCGCATCTTCGTCACCACACTGGAAAACATCCCAAACCAGATTCCGTACCTGCAAATACCCGAAACCCGGCAACCATCCGTGCTTGGCCTCCCGACCGGCAAACTCAACGTCGGCCTCGCTTGGGCCGGGAATCCGCAGCACCGCAACGACGCCTTCCGCTCAATGCAGTGGCCCGACTGCCAAGCGCTGCTCAAGTCAGACCATGCTCATTTCGTCAGTCTCCAACTCAACGCTCCCGCCGATGCCATCCACGCGCTTGGCCAAGCAACAAACGCTACCGACGCCTCCGCAAGCTGCACCGACTTGGCCGCCACTGCAGCGATCATCGGGCAACTCGACCTCGTCATCAGTGTCGATACCGCAACGGCTCACCTGGCCGGGGCGCTGGGCAAGCCGGTCTGGCTGCTGCTGCCATTCGCCGGCGAATGGCGCTGGCTCTACGACCGCACCGACAGTCCGTGGTATCCGACGATGCGTATTTTCCGCCAACCCAAACCCGGCGACTGGCAAACCGTTTTGAGCCAAGTTCAATCCGCACTGCACGTCGAGTTCGCAGCCGGCAACCTCGACGAGCTTGCCGCGGAGGCACTGCGGCTCAAGCGTTCGGATCGCCTCGAGGAAGCCCAATCTGTCTTCGAAAAAATCATCGAACAATTCCCGGGCCATGCGGATTCGTTCTCGAATCTTGGCAATATTTTGATGGCTCTGGGCAAACTGGCGGAGGCGCTCAAGCGGCACGAACAGGCGCGGCAAATTGCCCCCGATTCTCCCGGGATTGCTTTCAATCAATCGCTGGTGCTGCTGAGGATCGGCGATTTCGCCAACGGCTGGGCCGCCTACGAAAACAGGCTGTTGATGCCCAACTACGCCGGCCTTCGGCAGCGCCTTGAAAAGCCCCGTTGGAACGGCGAATCACTCGCCGGAAAAACGCTGTTGATATGGGCGGAACAGGGCTTTGGCGACACAATCCAGTTCGCCCGCCATCTGCCGCTGATCGGACAACACGGCGGTCGCGTCCTCTTCGAGTGTCAACCCGAGTTGGTCTCGCTGATGCAGTGCATCGACGGCATCAACGACGTGATCCCGCGCGGTCAACGCCTACCGACACACGACTTGCAGTGTCCGTTGCTCAGTCTTCCACATGTGCTTGGTGTCGATGCCGGTTTCATCCCCGAAAATGCTCCCATCGATTTGGCAAAAGCCGGGGCGGCAATTTCTCTGCCAGGCCGAAGCGCCTCCCGGTGGAACGTCGGCCTCGTTTG
>DASCOW010000144.1:0-1247 GCA_036012205.1 Verrucomicrobiota bacterium | reverse complement strand
TTGGCCAAGCGAGTAGGCAAGTTGCTGGCGGACAAAGGGATCCGAGTCGTCGACGAGATTGGCCAAGTGCTCGATCCAAACCGGATCACCAGCCGCAACACCTTCCCCCAGTCGGATGGCGTGCCGCCGAACCGCGGGGTGGTCGTCGCCAAGTGCCGCCGCGACATCGCCCTTGGCCAAATGGCCCAATTCCGCCAACGCCGCCAAGGCCTGAACGCGCGTTTGTGGCTGGCTGCCGGACCGGGTCAAGCGCCGCAATTCGGGAACAGCCGCCTCGTCGGCTGTCCAAACGATCTGCTGATGCGCCAATTCGCGGAGTGTGCCGTTGGGCGACTCGAGCGCCTTGGCCAAGCCAGCTCCACTGCGCCGGATGAGATCGGGAACGGGCCGGGCTTTTTTGCCGCTCGGCAGCACTCGGTAGATGCGACCGCGATCGCTCCCGGCGCGGGCGTCGATCCTGGCTAAGCGCCCCGGCTGAATCCAGCGCGGGTGCTCAACAAGAAAGCGATACATGTCCACCACCCAAAGCCCGCCGTCCGGCCCGGTACGGATTTCCGCCGGACGAAACCAGTTGTCGTTGGAGGCAAGAAATTCCGGCGCGGTTTTTCCCTCCGGCCGATACGCGGAAAAGGTGACCCCCTTGGGCTGCAGCTTGAGACGCCGAACAAGGTTGTGCACCGGCTCGCAGACAAAGGCGTCGCCATAAAATTCGTTGCCCAGCAGCGTGTCGCGATACAGGCCCAAGCCGCAGCCAGAGGTCACGCGGTTGATATGGCTTGGATCGTTAAAACGCTCAAGCGGTTGGCTGACCGGAAACACCCGGTTGGCATCCGGATAAGTGGCCACGACCACTCCGGGGCTGGGCGGCGAAACGTGGGGGTTGCGCCGCAGATAATGGTCGGTCAGCGGATAGTGTCGCAGCAGCGTCCCATTATCGCAGCCGAACCAGTTGCCCCAGTCGTCACGCACACGGCCGTGCTGCGTCAGCCCGGCTAACGTCTCGAACGCGCCTGTATCGGGGTTGAGCCGAAAGTCGCGTCCGCGAATATCCACCGACTCGCCCCCGGCGAAGCTGACGATGCGGCCACCGATCAACCCGTTCGCGCCATGCACCCAGCCGTCGAGCCCATAGGCCAGGCTGTTCACGCGCGCCTGATAGTTGGTGGTGGCAAAACCGGAAAACAGGGTGCGCCGGACGTCCGCGCGGCCATCGCCGTCGCTGTCCTCAGCGTAAAGGATGTCCGGCG
>DASCOW010000143.1:0-14555 GCA_036012205.1 Verrucomicrobiota bacterium | reverse complement strand
CAGTCTCATCGCGATACGGCGGGTGTCCGGCGTCGCCGCATTGAACAGCGTCCGCTCCCAGCGGTTCACCACATCGACGGAGAACTCCCACTTGTTCCTCGGCCCTCCTTCTGGCACGGGATCGATCTCGCCGGTGGCCTCGTCCATGGCGCGGTCGAGCGCGTGGCGGTACACCGTCGCTGAGCTGGCATTGAACCACACCGGCGGAGGCGCGGCACACTCCGCTATAGCCTCTCCGATCACTTCGGTGGAGAATTCTCGTGACTCGTAAATCTCCCGCCGGTTTTTTTTGCCGTATCGGCAGTTGACCGTGCGCCCTGCGAGGTTGATGACCGCTGCAGCACCGTTGAGTTCATCGGCCCACGCGTCGAGGTTGGCACCGTCCCACCAAATGAAGCGGACGCCATCCCGGTGTTCGTGCCGTTGCCGGGACAGCACCACCACCTCCCAGCCCTTGGCCGCGAAGTGCTGCGTGACATGGCGGCCGATGAAGCCGCCGCCGCCCGGGAGCACGATCTTTTGTTTGTCCATCGTCAAGCTTAGCCAAGTGTCCCACGACTCCCGTCAAAGCGCAACCGAGAGTAATCCGCGCTTGGCCAACCAGCGGTGGTAAGCGTATCGTCCCGGCCATGTTGGACACCCTGACCAAGCAACTGGCTGACGGCACGGCGTTGGCCGATGAACAGGTACGCGCCGCGATTGGCTGCCTAACCCATGAGACTGTCACTCCCGAGGCCAAGGCCGGATTCCTCACTGCTTTGGCAACCAAGGGAGAGACGCCAGGGGAGATCTCGGCATTCGCGAGCGAGCTGCGCGACAAGGCGCTGCCCGTGCCGCTCGACGACGAGACGCGTGGCCGCGAGATGCTCGACGTCTGTGGCACCGGAGGGGATAAACTGGGGACCTTCAACATCTCCACCACGGTGGCCATTGTCGCTGCTGCGGCCGGCGTCACCGTGGCCAAACACGGCAACCGCGCAATCACCTCCAAGTCTGGCAGCGCCGACGTGCTGGCAGCGCTCGGCATCCCGACCGACCTCACGCCGGAGCAGGTGGCGGCGAGTTTGCGCGATCATGGCTTCGCGTTCATTTTCGCGCCAGGCTACCACCCGGCGTTTAAGCACATCATGCCGGCACGCAAACTGTGCGCCGAGCGCGGTCAACGGACGGTGTTCAACTTTCTCGGGCCGCTGCTCAACCCGGTTCGGCCGACCGCGCAGCTCATTGGCGTACCCAAGGGCGAGTTGTGCGAACCGATCGGACGTGTGCTGCAGTCGATCGGCATCCGCCGCGGCATGGTTGTGAACGGCAAGGCTGGCGAGGGCGCGATGGACGAACTCTCGATCCTCGGCGAAAACACTATCGCGGAGTTTTATCAGGATCGCGGCTTCAGCGTGAGCCGCGACGAACCGAGCCTGTTTCCGCTGCAACCGGCTACGCTCGATGACCTGAAAGGCGGGAACGCGACGGAAAACGCGGCAATGATCCGGGCGATCCTTTCCGGCGACGATCGCGGCCCAAGGCGCGACGCCGTACTGCTCAACGCCGCCCACGCGATGTTTGTCGCTGCCAAGACCGACTCGGCGCTGGAGGGATGGGAACTGGCCGCCTCGGTTATCGACGACGGCTTGGCCAAGGCCAAGCTTGAATCGTTGACCGATCATTAATCCCTGATACAATTCTTCCACCGAGAAAAAACATGTACGAACTCAAAGCAGAAGACGGCAATGTTTATGGTCCTGTGGACGAGGGGAATATTCTCGAATGGGCAAAAGGCGGTCGGATAGATGGCAACTCGCTGGTCCGAAAAACACCCGACGGCGAATGGCTCCCATTGAACCAAATTGAGGAACTCAGCTACATCTGCCGCCAAGCGGCGGAGTCTCCGGTGCCGTCCACTCCGCCCCGAACAGCTCCCGGAGGTCATCCGGCAATACCCGGAAAAATACAGGCCATAAGCATCATGACGCTGGTATTTCTGAACAACCTCGAAGTGAAGGAGCACCTCCGCTCCATGGGTGTGGGAGTTTGACGAACCGGAACCATGAACCAGCAATTCAAAATCAAGGGAACGGACGGTGCCGAGTACGGGCCGGTTAGTACAGAGGAGCTGCAGCAGTGGATCGCGCAGCACCGGTGCACCCGCAAATCGCTCGTCGAGGCGGACAGTTCCGGCGAGTGGGTGCCGCTAGCTACGCTGCCGGACTTTCAGTCAGCCCTGGCTGCGCTTGACGTGCCGCCGCCCGCGCCGGAACAGGGCGATGGAGGGGTCTCGACGGTGATCCCGTACAAGAATGCTCCGGCGCTCATTGCCTATTACGTCGGGGTGTTTTGCATAGCCTGCCCGCCAATTCTTTGCTTCCCGGCGATCATTCTGGGTGTCATCGGACTGAGGCGGGTGAAAGAAAACCCGGCGCTCAAGGGCACGGCCCACGCTTGGATCGGGATTTTATCTGGGTCGTTTTTCCTGATTCTCTCCATCGTCGTTGGCGTGATGATTGCGATCGGCGCGCTGTCGTAATCACTCTACCTTGCCGCTGATGTCCCACAAGCAAGTCACCCTCGTTGCCGGCATCGCACTGATTCTCATTGCTGGTGCGCTGGTGCTGTTTTTCTTCGATCCAGCGAAGCATGCGTTTTTTCCAAAGTGCGTCTTTCATGTGGCGACCGGCTACTCCTGTCCCGGCTGTGGCTCGTCGCGGGCGATGTACCAGTTGACGCACGGCAACGTGCTTGAGGCGGTGCGGCTCAATCCCGGCGTGATGTTCCTGCTCGGGATGGGCGTGACCGACTTCGGCCGTTACATCCGCTCGGCAAGGCAGGCAACGCCGTTTCAAACTCTGTTTGCGAACACCTGGCTGGTCATCGGTTTGGTGATCGGAATGATCGTTTACGCCGTCGTGCGCAATCTGCCGTGGGCGCCGTTCTCCGGCTTGGCCCCATAATCCGCCGCTTGGTCTGGCGTTCACCAGTTTTATCTCGCTTGGCCAAGCGCTTGGCCGTTTGAATGGGCGCGTGCCAAGGGAGTACACGCTCAAGTCTTTCCGCGCGCCGGTCGAGCTGAACATCGACTACGAGGCGGAGCTCAACGCCCAGCAGTTCGCGGCTGTTTCCGCGCCGCCGGGGCCGGCGCTGGTGCTGGCCGGGGCCGGGGCCGGCAAGACCCGCACGCTGACTTATCGCGTGGCCTACCTGCTTGAGCAGGGTATCCCGGTGGATCGTATCCTGTTGTTGACGTTCACGAACAAGGCCGCGCGCGAGATGATGGATCGGGTTTCGGAGCTGATCGGCGGCGACACGGCGGGGCTTTGGGGCGGGACATTCCACTCGGTTGGCCACAGGGTGTTGAAGCGGCACGCCGAGGCGATCGGCTACCCACCGTCGTTCACGATCATGGATCGCGATGATACCAAGGCCCTGATGAGCGCGGCAATCGATGACGCTGGCATCGACACCAAGGCGATGCGGTTCCCCAAACCGGATCTTGTGTGCGACATCCTCTCGATGTCGCTCAACACCGATCTGCCCCTTAACCAGGTGATGGAGGAGCGTTACTCCTATTTCGACACGCTCACCGACGAAATCGCCCAAGCGCACGCCGCCTACGCCAAGCGCAAGGTGCACAATGGCGTGATGGATTTTGACGACCTGCTCAATCTGTGGCTGCGGTTGTTGCGCGATAACGAGGAGGTGCGCAAGTCTTTTCAGGCGCGGTTCCAGTTCATTCTCGTGGACGAGTATCAGGACACAAACCAAGTGCAGTGCCAGTTGATCGACCTGCTTGGCGGGCGACACCACAACATCATGGCGGTCGGCGACGACTCGCAGAGCATTTACTCGTGGCGCGGCGCGAACTTCCGCAACGTGCTCGAGTTCCCCGACCGGCACGACGGTACGCACGTGTTCAAGATCGAGACGAATTACCGCAGTACGCCGGAGATTCTCGACTGCGCCAACGCTGTCATCGCCGCGAACACGCAGCAGTTCGAGAAGGTGCTCACGCCGGTCCGCGATTCCGGCATGAAACCGGCGCTCGTCTGCTGCAATGACGCCAACCAGCAGGCGGAATTCATTGCCCAGCGTGCGCTCGAGTTGCGCGACGAGGGCATGGCGTTGGAGGGCATGGCCGTGCTGTACCGATCACACTTTCACGCGCTTGAGCTGCAACTCGAGTTCACGCGGCGCAACATTCCGTTCGTGCTCACGAGCGGCATACGGTTTTTTGAGCAGGCGCACGTCAAGGATGTCGCCGCGTACCTGAAACTCCTCGTCAACCCTGGCGACGAGCTGGCGTTCAAGCGCATCGTGCTGATGTTACCGGGCATCGGGGCGAAGTCGGCAGCCAAGCTTTGGTCGGCATTTGGCGCGCGCTTGGCCAAGGAGATCACCCAGCGGCCAAGCTTGGCCAAGGTTCTGCGCGACATTGCCGGTCAGGTGCCAAAGAAGGCCGCGCTTGGCTGGGAGCAGTTCGCCGAGACGCTTGACCAGCTCGGTGACGAGCAGAGCAGGGGGCCGGGGTACCTCATCCGGATGGTTGTTGCTGCCGAATACGAGGATTATTTGCAGGACAAGTTCCCGAACTACTACTCACGGCTGGAGGATCTCGAGCAGGTCGCCGGCTTTGCGGAGCAGTACGACACCACCGAGGCGTTCCTCAGTGAAGTGGCGCTTCTGACCAACCTCGACGCCGACACGAAGCGCGAGAGCAACCCCGACCCGGAGCAGATTCAGCTCTCGACGATCCATCAGGCCAAGGGGCTGGAGTTCGATGTGGTATTCGTGATGATGTTGTGCGACGGGCTGTTCCCGTCGAGCCGCGCAATCGAGAGCCCCGACGGCGAGGAGGAGGAGCGGCGGCTGTTTTACGTCGCCGTCACGCGCGCGAAAACCGAGCTGTACCTGAGCTATCCGCTGCTGCGTTTCATGCACGGCTCAGGTGGTGAGGCGATGCAGCAGCGCTCACGTTTTCTTGACGAGATCGATCCCGGCCTCGTCGAGGAATGGAATCTGCAAAGCTTCGATCCCTACGGTTGACCGTTGGTCTTGCGGGGCTTCTTTTTGCGGCGGCCGTTGTTGAGGTTGCGGTTGACGGCATTCAGGTAGGCCTTGGCGCTGGCCTCGATGATGTCGGTGCTCGCGCCCTTGCCGGTGACGAGGTCGCCGTCGCCGAAGTCGACCTTCACGCTCACCTCGCCCAACGCGTCCTTGCCCTGTGACACGGCGCGGATGACGTAATCCTTCAGGCGCCCGGGCGTCTCGGTAAGACGGTCGATCGCCTTCAGCGCGGCATCCACCGGGCCGTCGCCGACGCCGGCGTCCTCCAGCACGATTTCTTTTTTGGAGCGGCCGGTGGCGGCCTTTCTCAGGCGCACGGTGGCCGTCGGGACAGTGTGATTGCCGCTGGTGACGTTGAGGTACTCCATCACCCACGTCTCGGGTACCTTGGTCATTTGGCCATCGACCAATGCGCCGAGGTCGTCGTCGTATACGAACTTTTTCTTGTCTCCAACCTCCTTGAAACGACTGAATACGTTTGTGATCTCGTCATCGGTCAGCTTGAAGCCAAGATGCCGGAGACGCATGGCCATCGCGGCGCGGCCGCTGTGCTTGGTCAACGGCAGCTCGGTCTGGCCCCAGCCGACTTCCTGGGGGTCCATGATCTCGTACGTCTCGCGTTTCTTGATGATGCCGTCCTGATGAATGCCGCTGGAGTGCGCGAAGGCGTTCTCGCCGACAATCGCCTTGCTGCGCTGTACCGGCAGGCCGCTCATGCGCGCGACCAGCTTGGAGGCTTTCACGATCTGCTTCGCCGTCACACCGCAGGTGTAGCCAGAGTAAACGTCATTGCGCGTCTTGAGCGCCATGACGACCTCCTCGAGCGCGGCGTTGCCGGCTCGTTCGCCGATGCCGTTGACAGTGCATTCGACCTGCCGCGCGCCGGCCTCGACGGCGGCAAGCGAGTTGGCCACGGCAAGCCCAAGATCGTTGTGGCAATGCACACTGATAATTGCCTTGCCGGATTGAAACTCCGGCACGGAGTCGTGCAGATGCCCGATCAATTCGCCGAACTGCCCTGGCACAGCCCAGCCGACGGTGTCGGGAATGTTCACCGTCGTAGCCCCGGCATCGATGACGGCCCGGCAGACTTCGACGAGGAAATCTGGTTCGGTTCGGGAGCCGTCTTCGGGCGAAAATTCGACGTCAGTGACGAGTTTTTTGGCGCGCTTCACGCCGTCGACGGCAAGCTTGATGATCTGGTTTTGCGCCTTGCCGAGTTTGAACTCGCGGTGCAGCTTCGACGTGGCGAGGAACACGTGGATGCGCCCCTTTTTGCCGGCCGGCGCGACCGCCTTTCCGGCGGCTTCGATGTCCTTGGGCACGCAGCGGGCGAGGCCGGTGACGGTTGGTCCTTTGATTTCCCGGGCGATAGTGTTGACGGCGGTAAAGTCGCCCTCGCTGATCACCGGGAAGCCTCCCTCGATCACGTCCACCTTCAGCCGGGCCAACTGCCGGGCGACCTCGAGTTTTTCGCGCAGCGTCATCGATGCGCCGGGGCACTGCTCGCCGTCGCGGAGGGTCGTGTCAAAAATGATAATCCGGTTTTTTTTCATATCGTTGTCTCTCGATTCGGTGGTTCAACAAAAAACCCCGTTGCCTTCTGGCAGCGGGGTTTACGAAAGTCTTAGTAACAAGTTTAAACCATAACCGCCCGGACGCTTCGCAGAAGCATCAGTCCCAAAAGCAGTCGTTTTAGGCTCAAACTCACCATCGCGGCGGAACGTAGCGGCAGCGATTGGCCAAGTCAACCGGTTTTTGCCAGCGAAATACTCCGCTTGGCCAAGCGCGATTCAGTCGCCGCCATCCCCCGGATCACCGCCCAGCGTGATCAGCGCGGTTTCAGCGGGATTCGGCTCCAATACGACGCTTTCCGGTCCCCAGCCAGACCAGCCCTGCATACCTGGTGCATCCGGGTCGCTGTCAATCACCGCAACTCCGAGACCGAACTCGACGTTTTTCTGGAGACTCTCCAAGCCGATTGTCTCAGGCGAAAACAACATTTCATAAATGGTCGTGCCGGTGTTGGGCGTACGGACCATCACCACCTCAAAGTTGCCTGTGCCGGAGAGTTGCTCCACATAGCCCACCCCCCATTGTTCAATTGCGTTTGCCACGAATTTATATCTGACAAAATCACTATCTTGATGAGGTTCCACTAGGGCGAACAGATACTCGCCTATAATATTCTCCCGTTTGGAATCGGCAAACAACACCTTCACAGCATCTCCCTCATCAGCCACCCCCTTGGTGTGATGATGCACATCGTCCTTCACCACCACGATTAGATAGATCCCTTCCTGCTTCCAGCCGATAGTAATCGAAACTGAATGGTCTGTTTCACCATCCCAAGATCCCTCGTTATATTCCGCAAACTGCGCATAGGTCACACCACCAGAAAGAAAGGTCTTCTGGGCTCGTTGCCCATCAGACACCACCTCGAAACCGGGATTAATCACCGTGTTACCTTGATTTAACTCAACAGTATCGCCGTCTAATTTTCCATCAATCCAACTAGCCTGGGAGGTCTCATAAGTCACATCAATTCGATTAGGGGATCTTAAAGGTGGCTCAATATAGGGTTGTATCTGGTAGAACCGTTGGTTGTGTCTGAAACGGCGCGTCGCGATATTGATGATTTGTCTGTCATTAAAAACAAGAGGAGTCTCACTCGTATTGAAAATCCTTCTTGTACGCCACTGGATAAGATCTTCCGAAGACATGATCTGAAGTTCACGCGGGCCAAACAACTTTTTTTTCCTGAGAAAACCGTAGTGACCAGGCTTAAAAGCGGTGACCTCTAGGCTGAAATAGTTTGGTTTCAGAGTAAATTCTTTTAAGATGAAATGATCTTTAAGGACGTTGGCCACATTCATGTGGCCGAAGAACACCGCGCCATCCATCGGCCTCTCTTTAGCCTTGTCGCTTGCATTGACTTCAGCACCGTTGGCCAACAGCAACACGACCACTTCTTCAAAACCACCGATGGCCGCAAAGTGCAGCGGTGTGGTTTGGTCGTCATCACGGCGATCGACGGCAGCGCCGCTGGCCAACAGCAACTCAGCGATCTCGAGGTGGCCGTACTCGGCGGCGTAATGCAGTGCCGTCTTGCCGGTCCAGTCGTCCACTGTGTCTACGTCCGTGCCGGCGGCGATGTGGGCCCGGACAGTCGCGATGTCGTTGCGCCAACTGGCCGCCGCCCAGATCGGCAGCTCCGGTGCCGCGTGCGCGGAAACGATCCACCACATCGGGAGAAACAGAAAAAAACGGCTGAGAGTCCTGAACATTGGCCGCGCATCGTTTATACGGTTACGGCCCGATCGGCCAGCGAAATCGCCCGGCCTTGCACCTGCTTGGAACTTGGCCTACGCTCCCGCCACTCGACTTCAGTTCGACATGAAACGTTTAATTCAGACTTTAGCCTGCCTCGGTCTGGCTATTGGTAGTCTTTCCCAACCCGCGCTTGCTCAAACACAGGACGACTCCCCTGACGCCACGACCGACCTTGGCCCAGTACTCGAGCGTCTCGACCATGTGATCGCCGGCTTGGCCAAGGTATCCGGCAACTTGGCCAAGCTGCAGAATGTCAGTAGCGACAATGCCAAGGATCAGTCGCTCAAGATCGCCTCGAAGCAGTTGAGCGACCTCAACGCCGCCGTCGAGTCGCTGAGCAGCCAACTCGCTGGTCAAGCCAACTCCGCCGAAACAACCGCCAAACTGATCGGGCAATTGGGCGCCCTTCAAACCACAGCAGCAGCCAGAGCAAAACAGCAAGCGGCAAAACCCAAGTGGGAGTACAAGTCTATCTTTGGCGACAGCCGCGTAGCGCTTGAGGAGGAGATGAACCTGTTTGGCAGCGATGGCTGGGAGTTTTTCAACATCACCTCTTTTGGCCGTGGCACCGCCGCGTTCGCCCGCCGGCCTGTCAAGTAAACGACGCTATCGTGCCAATCGATCATTGACCCATTGTTACTGAAACCGTTCACTACCCGTTTTTCGCCACATGTTAGAATCTGCATCTGTAATTGAAGCCGAACCGGCCGCCGCCAATAGCGGCGCGGACACTCCCAGCGACAGCGACGTCGTCGTGATCGACGAGCTGCGCTCGACCTACGATCGCATGAAAGCCGAGATGGCCAAGGTCATCATCGGCCAGGACGAGGTCGTTGAGCGACTCTTGATCTGCATCCTCTCCCGCGGCCACGCACTGCTCATGGGCGTGCCCGGCCTGGCCAAGACGCTCATGGTCAACTCACTCTCCAAGGTGATGTCGCTCGACTTCAACCGCATCCAGTTCACGCCCGACCTGATGCCCTCCGACATCACTGGCACCGACATTTTGCAGGAAACCGCCGAGGGCCGTCGCGAGTTCGAGTTTGTCAAGGGGCCGGTTTTCGCCAACATCATTTTGGCCGACGAAATCAACCGCACGCCGCCCAAGACGCAGTCCGCCTTGCTCGAGGCAATGCAGGAACATCACGTCACCGTCTCCGGTCGCATCATGCCGTTGCCGGAACCGTTCTTCGTGCTGGCGACGCAGAACCCCATTGAGCAGGAGGGCACCTACTCGCTGCCGGAGGCGCAGCTCGATCGCTTCATGTTTTTTATCGAGGTCGAGTACCCGGATCGCGATGAGGAACGCCGCATCGCCCGCGAGACCACCGGCGCCGCGACGGGAGAAATCACGCCCCAAGTCACCGGCGACCAGATCCTGAAATATCAGGAACTGGTCGAGCGCGTGCCGGTGCCGGATCATATTTACGACCTCGCGGTGGACATCGTTCGCGCCACCCGCCCCGCCTCCGGTGACGCGCCGGACTTCTGCAAAAAACTCGTCTCATGGGGCGCCGGACCGCGCGCCGTCCAGTACCTTATCCGGGGTGCCAAGGCACGTGCGGTGTTACAGGGCAGCTACCTCGTGCGACAGGAGGATCTCGAGGTCGTCGCTCACCCTGTCCTGCGGCATCGCATCATCACCAATTTCCAGGCGCAGGCCGAGGGAACGAGCAGCGCGGTCATCGTCGACCAGTTGATCGACCAATTCCGCGACGCCAGTGCCTGAGTCAAGCGAGCAACCGCTGATCGAGGCCGACGTCGTCGGCCGGCTCATGGGCCAGCCGCTGCTGGCGCGCTTCCCGATGGAGGGCAGCGTCTCCGGGCATCACCGCAGCCCGCACCGGGGTTCCAGCGTCGAGTTCGCCGAATACCGAAACTACGTTCCCGGCGACGACATCCGTCGGCTCGATTGGCGTGTGTTCGCCCGCACCGACCGCTACTACCTCAAGGAATTCGAGGCTGAGACCAACCTGCGCTGCTACATCGTGCTCGACTGCAGCGGCTCGATGGGCTTCGCGGGTGAGCACGGCTCCCGGCTCGACTACGCCAAGCGCCTGGCCGCCACGCTCAGCTACCTCGTCATCAACCAGGGCGACGCCGCCGGGCTGCTGCACGTGACGGAGAAAACCACGCCCGAGATTCTGCCGCGTCGCAACGCCTCCCACCTGCAGGTCATCCTTGACGTGCTTGGCCAAGCGCAGCCCACCGGAGGAACGCACCTCGTCCCAATGCTGCACGAGCTGGCCGAGAAGGCCCGCCGCCGCGCGCTCGTTGTCATCCTGTCCGACTGCTTTTGCGACGGCGATGAACTGCGCGACGCCCTGCAGCACCTGCGATTTCAAAAACACGACCTCGCGTTGTTTCACCTGCTCGACCCGCTCGAGCTGGCCTTCGAGTTCGACCGACCGGTGCGGTTCGTGGACATGGAAGGCTCGCACTCGATCGTCACCGAGCCGGCCACTGTCCGCGCCGAGTACCAGGCCCAGCTCAAGCGCTTCCTCAGCAAGCTGCGCGACGACTGCCACGAATTCAACGCCGACTACCGTCGCGTGACGCTCGATCAATCTTACGACGAGGTGCTGGCTGACTTCCTCACCGAACGCGCCCGGCACGCCACCCGAGCATGACCTTTCTCCAGCCGCTCATCCTGTGGGGACTGCCCCTCGTACTACTGCCGGTGATCATTCACCTAATCAACCGCATGCGGCACCGGCCGAGGCAGTGGGCGGCGATGCAGTTTCTCCTCGCCGCCACGCGCAGCTCCACCAGCCATGCCAAGCTGCGCAATCTACTCATCATGCTCATGCGCATCTTCGCCGTGCTGACACTGCTGCTTTTCCTCGCACGGCCGCTTGTCGGCGGCTGGATGGGCTGGGCGCTGGCTGCCGCACCTGACGTCATTCTGCTGCTCGTCGACCGCTCCGCCAGCATGGACTCGCGCGTCGCCGGTGCGAACGAATCACGCCGCGAATATGCACTCAGGATGCTCGCCGATGCTGCCGAGGAATTTGAACACGCCAGCCACCTTGTGCTGCTCGACAGCGCCACGCGGCAGGCGAGCGAGATCCCGAGCGCCTCGTCGCTGCTCAAGTGGCCCGATACGCAGCCGACCGACACCGCCGCCGATCTCCCCGCCATGCTGCAAACTGCGCTCGACTGGCTGATCGAAAATCAGGCCGGCACCGCCGAGCTGTGGATCGCCTCCGACCTGCAGGCCAGCAACTGGAAGCCGGACGATCCCCGCTGGGGAACTATCGTCACGGCGTTCGACTCGCTGCCGCAAAAAGTGCGCGTACGCCTGCTGGCCGCCACGCAGGAGTCGCCCGGCAACGCATCGATCGCCGTCGCGCAACTTTCCCGCCAGCAGGCCAGCGGCGGCGGCGAAGTGCGCTTGGCCGCTGATCTCAAACGCAGTCAGGCCGCCGCCGGCACCGCCACAGTCATCCGCACGCTCAACGGCGTCGCCACCGAACTCGAGGTCAGTGTCACCGGGCAGTCCACCCGCTGGCGGCATCGCTTCGCTGTCGGTGCCCAGGCGGGTGGCTGGGGCAAACTCGAGCTGCCGGCTGACGGCAACCCGCGCGACAACATCACTTACTACCGGTACAGCGACGAACACTCGCCGGCTGCCCTGGTTGTCACGGAGAGTACGCTTGGCCCGTTGTGGCAGGCTGCGGCATCGGTCGCCGGGCAGTTGGGACGCACTCCGGCCACGCGCCACGCGCCGGCCGACGTGACCCCGGCTGATCTGCGCAATGCCACGCTCGTCGTCTGGCAGGCGCCGCTGCCGGAAGGCGAGATGGCTCTCGCGATGCGGCGTTTCGCCGACGAGGGAGGTCGCGTCGTTTTCTTCCCGCCGGGTCAGGCGGCGACGGCGCGTTTCGCCGGCTTGGGTTGGGGCGAAAAACAAACCGGCGGTGACGCCGGTTTCGTGGTCGGCCGCTGGGACGAGGATCAGGGGCCGCTGGCCAACACCGACGAGGGACTGCTGTTGCCGTTGGCCAAGCTCGGCGTGCGGCAGCGGCAACAGGTCGTTGGCCAGGCGGCGGTGCTGGCGGCATTTGACGATGGCCAGGCGCTGCTCGTTCGCCAGGCGCTTGGCCAAGGCGAAGTTTATTTTTGCGCCACGCTGCCGCTGCTTGCCTGGTCGGAGATGGGCGACGGCTTGGTGGTCGTGCCGATGTTGCAGCGCCTGCTCGCCGCCGGGAGCCGCCGGCTGCAGCGCGACTCGGTTGCCGAGTGCGGCCAAATTGGCGCGGGCGATTTGCAGCTCGAGTGGACGTCGGTCGAGACCGGTCAACGAGGTGACGTGCAGACACAGGCCGGCGTGTATCAGGCCGGCGATCGCTGGCTGGTGGTCAACCGGCCCGCCGCCGAGGACGAGTTCAAGCGCGTCGAGGACTCGGCTGTCGCCGGGTTGTTCGGCACACTGTCGTTTCAACAGTACTCGGCTGGCGCCGTCTGGGCGAAGCGCGACGACACGGCGTTGCAGGGCGAAATCTGGCGGCTGTTTCTATTCCTGATGCTGATCGCGCTGCTGGTTGAGGCGTGGCTCATCCGGCCCGGCCCGATGGCCGATGCTGCGCCGCTCAAACCGCAACCTGCCGCCGCATGAGTCACTGGTCGTTTGCAGCCTCGTTGATGGTCATCCTCGCCGGGATCGGCGTGGTGGTGCTGACCGCCTGGCTAGGCTGGATCAACTGGCAGCGCAATGGCCGACGAGGCAAAGTCGCCTTGCTTGAGTTGCTGCGATTCGTAGCAGTCACGATGCTGACATTTACACTGCTGCGACCGGAGTTTGTCCGAGAAATTCAGCGCACCGAGCCACCGCAGGTCGTCATTCTCAACGATGCATCGGGAAGCATGCAGACGCGCGACGTCGTTAGCACGAATAACATCATCACCCGGCGTGACTGGCTCGAGGCGCAAACCAAGCGCGAGTTTTGGAAGCCGCTCGAGGCCGGTTCTGAGGTGTTGACTGGGGCGTTCGCCACGCCGCCGGCCTCGAGCGCGACAAACGCGCTTGGCCAGGCGCGGGAGGTCGGCACCGACTTGAGCGGCGCGCTTGGCTCGGTGCTTGGGCAGCAGCGCAACCTTAAGGCCGTGCTGTTGTTGAGCGATGGAGACTGGAACCTTGGCCCGTCGCCGATCGGCGTCGCTACTCGCTATCGTGACCAGAAGATCCCGGTGTACAGCGTAGTTACCGGCCGGGACGAACCGATTCCCGACCTTGTGATGGAGGATGTCGCCGCGCCGGCATACGGGTTGTTCGGCGAGCAGATCGCCATTCCGTACACGGTGCAGAGCCACCTTCCGCGCGACGTCGCCACCGAGGTGCGGCTCATGCAGGGCACGGAGCAGTTGGCTGCGAGAAGAATCACTCTCCCGGCGAATAGCCGGTTTCGCGACTCAATCATGTGGTATCCGCGCGAGGTCGGCGAGTTCGACTTGCGACTCGAGTTCGCGGCCGAGAAGGACGAGGGGCTGAAGGACAACAACTCGGCGGCGTTTCACATCGCCGTGCGCGTGGTCAAGTTGAGCGTACTGGTTGTCGATTCGCAGCCGCGCTGGGAATACCGCTACCTGCGAAATGCCCTTGCCCGCGATCCCGGCGTGGACCTGAACTGCATGTTGTTTCACCCGAACATCGGCACTGGCGGTGGGCGCGACTATCTCTCTGCCTTCCCCGGTTCGCGCGAGATGCTCTCGCGTTACGATGTGATTTTTCTCGGCGACGTTGGCGTCGGCAAGGGGCAGTTGAGCGTGAAGGACGCCGGGCTGATCAAGGGCCTCATCGAGCAGCAGGGGAGCGGGCTGGTATTCATGCCGGGGCGGCGCGGCAACCACCTCTCGCTGATGGACAGCGCGCTGAAGGAGCTGATGCCGGTCGTGCTCGACGATACCAAGCCCACCGGTGTCGGCCTGCAAAACGAGTCGGTGCTCACGCTCTCGAGCCGTGGCCGCGGTCATTTGCTCACGCGCTTCGACGCCGACGAGATGGTGAACGACCAGATTTGGAAAATGCTTCCCGGTTTTTACTGGTCCACCGGCGTGACCAAGAGCCGGCCCGGCAGCGAAGTGCTCGCCGTGCACTCGGAGTTGCGCAACCAGTTCGGCCGCATCCCGCTGTTGGCCATTCGCAGCGCCGGTCGCGGCAAGGTGCT
>DASCOW010000142.1:0-8646 GCA_036012205.1 Verrucomicrobiota bacterium | reverse complement strand
CCGTGCACGACTTCGCGCACATCGGAAATTTCCGCACCTTCGTCTTCGCTGACATCGTCCGCCGTTATCTCACCTTCCGCGGCTACGACGTGCGCCACGTCATGAACATCACCGATGTGGAGGACAAGATCATCCGGCGCGTCAACGAGTCCGGTAAGTCGCTGGCCGAGTTCACCGGCGAATTCGAGCAGGCGTTTTTCGCCGACCTCGAGGCTCTCGGCTGCCAAACGCCGGACGAGCGCCCGCACGCGACGAAATTCATCGGCCCGATCATCGAACTCATCAATAAACTCGAGGACAACGGCATCGCCTACAAGGCCAATGACGGCTCCGTTTATTTCAGTATCAAAAAATATCGCGACGCCGGAAACAAATACGGCCAGTTGCTCAACATCAACCTCGACGAAATGCGCCCCGGCGAACGCGTCAGCAGCGACGAGTACGAGAAGGAATCAATCGCCGACTTCGCGCTCTGGAAGGCGCGCGTGCCGGAAGACGGCGAGGTGTTTTGGAAAAGCCCATGGGGTGAAGGCCGACCCGGCTGGCATATCGAGTGCAGCGCCATGAGCATGGAACTGCTCGGACCCAGTTTCGACCTGCACCTCGGGGGCGAGGATTTGATTTTTCCCCATCATGAGGACGAGATCGCCCAGAGCGAGGGCGCCTGCCTGCAGTGCGACAGCCACAGGTTCGTCAAGTACTGGATGCACGGCGCTCACCTGCTCGTCGAGGGCAAAAAGATGAGCAAATCGCTGGGCAACTTTTTCACCCTGCGCGACCTGTTGGCCAAGGGCAGCGCCGGGCGCGAGGTACGTTACCTAATGATCTCCGCCCACTACCGCGAGACCTTCAACTTCACGCTCGACAACCTGGCCGGAGCCAAGACCGCGCTTGGCCGCATCGACGAATGCACGACCAAGCTGCGCGAACTCGCGCTTGGCCAAGCGGTTGAACTGGACACCGACTCGCCACTTGTCACGCGCTTCACCGAGGCGATGGACGACGACCTCAATGTCTCCGCCGCCTGGGCCGCGGTGTTCGACTGGGTGCGTGACACCAACCGGAAACTCGCAGCCAACGAGCTCACCACCGGAATTGCGGCAACCGAGTTGGCCAACTGGGAACACATCAACAACGTGCTCGGCATCGAGTCGGTCGAGAAGGAAGCCCCAGCGGAAATCGTCGCCCTCGCCGAGGAACGCCAAGCCGCCCGCAAGGCGAAGGACTTTGCCCGCTCCGACCAGATCCGCGACGAACTCGCCGTCCAAGGCTGGACCATCGAGGACACCCCCAAAGGCCCCCGCGTCAAGCGAGCTTGATCACCGTTTTTGGTTGTGCGCCTCAGCAGCGTATTTGCGTTTGGCCAAAGCGGTCGCTTCGACGATGAACGACTCGGGCGGTTTCCACTCGCTGCATTCGCTCTCCGCCAACATTGCGGTCTCCCACACCTTGCGATCGATGCCGGTGGACTTGGCCTGCAACGAGCCTTGGATCAGCAGGCCGTCACGATTGCGGCGTTGGGCGGCCCCGGCGATTTTGTTTCCGCAATAAAGGAGGTCATTCTTTTCCGCGCCAACGAAACATTGCCCCGGCCCGGACGGCCGTGTTTCCGCACAAAGCTCGGTCGCTGCGCCGCAGCCCTCAAACGCCCGCCGAACCCATTCATGAACGCATCGATAACTCTCTTCAGCCTTGAGTTGACACCACGAATGGCTCGGCGGAAAAACTAGGCTGTACGTCCACTCATTTTCGTCGTGGCAAACCA
The DNA here is from genome assembly GCA_036012205.1 of Verrucomicrobiota bacterium. GTDB lineage: Bacteria > Verrucomicrobiota > Verrucomicrobiia > Limisphaerales > UBA1096 > UBA1096. The sequence continues at coordinate 6,881 of DASCOW010000142.1, read as the reverse complement.
ATCCTCCGGCAGTGGAACGACGGATGAGCGGTCGCAACTCGGTTATCACCGACACGTCAACGTATCGCTGAAAGTAACCGAAGCTGGCCGTCGACTGATCCCACGAATAAAAATGCAGCACCGCTTGGCCAAACGCGTTGGCCTGCTGCAGAAGCAGTTCGTCCGCGGCCATATTCCACGCCGGTGCTCCAGCCTGGCCGTGCCAGACCCGGAGTGCTTGGCCAGGCGGGGTCATTCGCAGTATTCGCCGTCTTTTTCCGACGGGCAAAGTAGGTCAATTTCGCATTCGGCGCACTTCGGCTTTCGCGCGGAGCAACGGCGACGCCCGTGAAAAATCAGCCAGTGGCTAAGCATCATCCAGTCGTCACGCGGGACAAGGTTTTGCAACGCGACCTCGACTTTCTCCGGCGTCTTTTCGGCCGTCAGGCCAAGCCGCCTGGCCAGACGCCCGACGTGCGTGTCGACGACGATACCCTCGTTGATGCCGAACGCATTACCCAGCACCACGTTGGCCGTCTTGCGCCCCACCCCGGCGAGGGCGACGAGCTCGTCCATCGTCGCCGGAACATTGCCACCATGCGACTCGACGAGCGCGCGACAGCAGTTTTGGATGCTCTTGGCCTTGTTGCGAAACAGGCCGATCCGCTTGATGTCCTCCTGCAACTCCTCGAGCGGTACAGCGGTGTAGTCAGCGGCGCGGCGGTATTTCCTGAACAAGTCCACAGTGACGATATTCACCTGCTTGTCGGTGCATTGCGCGGAAAGAATCGTCGAGATCAGCAACTCGAGCGGATTGCGGTGATCAAGCTCACAATGCGCATCAGGATACGTCGCGCGCAGGCCGTCGATGATTTTTTCGGCGCGAGCAACCTTGGCCTTATTGGATTCGCGCGGCATAAAAATCAGTTTTGCGGAAGCACCTGCGGAGTCGGAGTTTCCGAATCCGGCTTAAACAGAACCATCCGCCGGTCCACCGAGTCGAGTTTGCGCACGGCCTCGTCAATAACTGGTGCAAGCCTTGGCCTCTTCTGGCCTCGGCGCGGCTTGAACAACTCGATCCGCTGCCGCGTCGCAACATAGTTCTGCAGGATGCGCCCGTACTCGTTCACGAACGGCAGCAGTTGCTGAGGCATCTTCACCCGGGCAATCAGCAGTTGGTTGATCTTCTGCTCGAGCGTTTGTTTCTGCACGGCAAAGTCCCAGCCGCGAATCGCCTGCTGCAGTGTGACCTCCGCCTCAAGCGGCGAGTCGGCATCGTTTAACCTCACCTCGGCCGGCAGCTTCAACAGGTTTTCAAACTTCTCCACCGCTTCGCGCAGTGTCCAGTTTTGGTACTGGTTTTGGCCGGTCAACTGCACAATCGTCACCGCCCACCATTTCTCCATCCCCAGCATATTGGCGAAAAGATCGCCGTGAACTTTCAAAAAAACCGTCTGCCAATTCAAATTGTTCGACAGTTGCCGAATCATGTTTTGCAGGCGCGCGCCACCGGCCCTGAGCGCCAGCAAACGATCCACCAACAGGTGCGAGCAGGCTTGAAAATCCCTCCAATTCTCCCCGCGCAAATGGGCCGGCGACGGCATCGCGATCTCGCTGAAATCGAACGCGCGTCGGTTTCGCAACCGCACCCGCACCCCGGCCAGCGTGTCGTGGCGGCGCACATTTTTGACCACCTCTTCCATCGCCATTTCTTTCCCGCCCTGTTCCGGTTGCCTTAGAACAAGCACCAAATCCGGCTGTGCCAGCAATAACTGAGCGAAGCCGACCGTCAGCCAAAGCGGAATCTCCGTGTCGCGCAACTGCGGTTTCTGGTTGGCCAGGTCGAGCAGCGTCACCTGCACCAACGCACGGACAAGTTTGTCCGCTTCGACCTCGCTCGGTAGCGTCAACTCGTACGTGTAGCCATTGATATGCCGGTCAGTCACCACCGGCACCGCGGTCCTGTACGACATCGTCGGTTCAAGGCGCAGTTTCACCCTGCTGCCCGGCACCGGCGGCAGTCCCAACCGAGCCAGCATCGCGTTGCGAACACGCTCAGCCGTAACGACCACATAATCCGGCGCGATCAAAATCGTATTGGCATTGGCGTCTAGAATGCCGCCGCGACGCTTCGGCGATATCGGCCCGTACGCAATGAACTGTCCCGACCGGCTGCTGGCCGTTTTAAAACCGGCGCGCGGCTGCAGCAGCCGATTGATGTCCGCTGGCAGCCGCTTCGGCACCGGCGTCGATGAGCTTGGCCGCTTGGGCTGAACCGCCCGCGGCGGCAGCACCGGCTCAGGAGGCTTGGACTTGGGCGAAACCGGCCCCGCTTGGCCAAGCGCCGCGGGGACAGCGGACAAGCCTAGTGCAAACACAAACGCCTTCAGCCAAGCGCAGCTATTTCTTCGACGACGACTTGCCGCTACTTTTGGCTGGTTTGGATTTGCTATCTCCCTTCGACTTGCTGTCGCTCTTGGAAGATGAATCCGTTTTTTTCTTGGATTCGGATTCCTTTTTGGCACCGGCTTTGTAGTTTTCGCTGCGGTAATCGGTTTCGTAGAAGCCGCTGCCCTTGAAGATGATCCCGGCACCGGTGCCGATGGCGCGACGCACCTTGCCCTTGGCCCAGCGTTTTTTTTGGCAAACCTCTTTCGGGCAGGTCTCCAGCGCATCGGCTTTGATGGATTGAAACAACTCAAACTCGTGGTCGCACTTTTCGCAAACGTACTCGTATGTCGGCATAAATAATTGATTCCAAAAACCGCAGCGAGTAACGGCAAACACCCCCCAAAAGTCAAGGCTGCGGCGGCACCAACTGCATTTCCAGCTTGGCTTGGACCGGCGGGGTTGGTTCCCTCCCCTGCATGGCCATGGTCAAGCTCGCCAACATCGTCGCGCATTGCGATCGCACCCTCAAGCCGGAGTCGTTCGAGGACTGGCCCGGCGCGGTGAACGGATTGCAGGTGGAGAATCGCGGCAGCGTGTCGCGCATCGCCGCCGCGGTCGACGCCTCGCCGGCCACGGTCAAGAAGGCGATCGCTGCCGAGGCGGATTTGTTGATCGTCCACCACGGGCTGTTCTGGAGAGCGACACATCCGTGGACCAGCAACCGATATCGGTTGCTGCGGCTGTTACTCGACAACAACGTCGCCGTTTACAGCTCGCACCTGCCGCTGGACGCGCATCCGCAGCTCGGCAATAACGCCCAGCTTTGCAGGGTGCTTGGCATTAAAGTACCCAAGCCGTTTTTCACCGAGCGCGGCCAAGCGATCGGGCTGCGCGGCACTCTCAACTTGACGCGGGCGCAGTTGGCTAAGCGCCTGGCCAAGGCGACCGGCGTTGAGCCGACTGTGCTGCCAGGTGGCACGGCTCGCTGCCGCAAAGTCGGCGTCGTCACCGGCGGCGCGGGCGCGGAAATGAAAACTGCCGCCGACGAGGGCGTGGACACATTCATTACTGGCGAAGGCCCGCACTGGACATTCGCGCTGGCCGAGGACCTTGGCCTGAACGTGTTTTACGGCGGCCACTACGCGACGGAAACGTTTGGCGTGAAGGCGCTCAGCGAGAATATGTCGAAAAAGTTCAAGTTGCCGTGGACGTTCATCGATCATCCAACCGGCTTGTGACACCGGAGATTGCCAGCACTAGGTTTTCAAAATAGACTTGTCCCTGTGAACCGCTTTTCGCAACTCGCTGCCGCCCTGTTGCTGCCGGGTGTTTTGTCTACGGCTGCAGCCGCGCAGCCCGGCAAAATCAGTAAGGTGCTGCCGCATTGGCTCGACCTACATGGCCGCCATACGCTCTCGCCCAGTCTGCTCGAGCGCGATGCCTACCAGAACAGGCTTCGCAAGGATCGCGCCCTCTGCTCCGGCATCCGTTTCGATGTGAAGTGGAGCAAAAACATGAGCGGCAGCGTAAAGCTTCAACTCGAGTTGCGTGTCACCGGAAAGGCCAAGCCGATCGTGCGTGAGCTAGCCATAAAACCGGGCCGACATGGTGGCTGGGACGCCGTCACACTGGACGATGACGCGTTCAGGGCTATCGGCAAAATCATCGCTTGGCGCGTGCGACTGCTCGACGGCGAAATCGAACTGGCCAAGCGCCGCTCGTTCTTGTGGACTGAGCGCAAGCCGGCCGGCAATGCCAAAAAACCGGCGTCCGATTGACAACAGCACCGACCTCCCCCACCCTCTGCACATGGCAAAAACAGGTTTAGGCCGAGGCTTAAGCTCCCTCTTGGGTGCCCGCCCGGCAGCTAAGAAGAAAAACGAATCCGGGAAAAGCCCGACTGACACACGCCCCGAAACAACCGAGACCCCCAACGTGGTACCGGTCGGCGAGATTTTGCCGGGTGCGATGCAACCGCGCAACGGAATGGACGATGACTCCCTGAACGAGTTGGCCGAGTCCATCCGCGAGAACGGTATCATGCAGCCGCTTGTCGTGCGCCCGCGAGAGGGCGGCTACGAACTGATCGCCGGGGAACGCCGCTGGCGCGCCGCGCAAATAGCTGGCTTAGACAAGGTGCCAATCGTAATCCGCGATGTGGACGACCGGACGGCACTCGAGTTGGCTCTAGTTGAAAATCTTCAGCGCGAAAACCTCGATCCCATAGAAGAAGCCAAGGGCTACGCGCAGTTGTTGGATCAATTTGACCTCACGCAGGAAGAAGTCGCCACGAAAGTCGGCAAAAACCGGGCTACGGTGGCCAACGCGCTGCGGCTCATCAAGCTGCCGCCCGAGGTGCAGGCGCATGTGCGCGATGGCCGCCTCTCGAGCGGCCACGCCAAGGTGATTCTTGGCCTGAAACACGCCAAGGATCAGGTCGCCGCCGCCAAGCGCGTGATCAAAAAGGAATTGAGCGTCCGGCAGACGGAGGAGTTGCTTGGTAACCTTGGCCAAGCGACACCGGGCAAAACCAAACGCGACGCCGGCAAGGGAGCCACCACCAACGCGCACATTCTCGATCTCGAGAGCAAACTGCAGGAGCAGCTCGGCACCAAGGTGACGTTGCGCTACCGGAAAGGCAAAGGCTCAGTGAACATCAAGTTTTTCAACGACGAGGATTTGCAGCGCATCCTCGAGACCCTTGGCATCAGGGCCGACTAACTTTAAATTTAATGCTTTTGGATGTTGTAAAATACGGCGACCCGGTGCTGCGGCAGAAGGGCGAACGCGTGGAAGAGATCACGCCAGAAATCAAGCAACTCATCGGCGACATGCTCGAGACGATGCACGAGGCGCACGGCATCGGTCTGGCCGCGCAGCAAGTCGGCAAGGCGTTGCAACTGACCACGGTGGACGTGACCGGCGTGGAAGATCGCCCATCGCGCATGAGCATCGACGGAGAACCTGTCAAGCCGGAGGATTACATGCCGCTTGTCCTGCTGAACCCGGAGTGGACAGCGGTCGACGACGCGAAGTCGGACAGTGGCGAGGGTTGCCTGAGTTTCCCCGAGGTGTACGGAGAGATCAACCGGACGGAGAAGATCGATGTGAAAGCAACGGACGAAAACGGAGAACCGGTCGCGTTCCGCTGCAGCGGCTTGCTGGCACGCGCGATTCAGCACGAGTGGGATCACCTGCAGGGCATCCTGTTCATCGATCGCATGGACGCCTTCGTTCGCAACGAACTCAAGCCGGAATTCGACGCCATCCAGGCGGAAACCAAAAAGGCACTTAGCTGATCAACGATTAGGGGTAGTCTGCCGCCTAGCCCGAACATTTTGGAGTAACCTCAGACTGCGCTGATATTTGGCATTTGCCATTCTGGCGGCCTGCTCCGCTGCATCCAGTTCGCCTCCAGCCTTGTTGCGTTGCTGGTAAGTCAATGGACTGCCAGGTGCCTTGGCTTGATCCTTCATTTCCCTCGCAGTCTCAAGCCGTTTCTCCTCGTACAACATCACGCCCCTGGCCATTTGAAACGCCTCACTAAACTCCTTCTCAGCGACATCAAGTCGACCTTGTTGCATGTAGGCCAGGCCAAGGTTTTGGTGAGCGTCAATGTAGCTCGGCTGCAGTCGGACCGCCTTGGCAAAACAAACAGCCGCCCTGTTCACGTCGCCCTTTATCGCGTACGCCGTGCCGAGATTGTTGTGCGTGTTCGGGTTATCGGGGAAAATCCTGATCGACGACTCGAAGTGCCGGATCGCCTCGTCATACTTTTTTTGATCCTTGAGGATGTTTCCAAGATTGTTTAGTGCCTCCGCGTATTTCGGAGTCAACTCAAGGGCCCGCCTGTACTCAGCGGCGGCCTTGTCCAACTCGCCCTTGGCCTTGTAGGCGATGCCCATATTGTAAAACACCTCCGAATCTCCGTCCTTCTCAGCAAACGTCAACGCCTCGTTGTACTTGACTAGGGCAGCATCCGGCTGACCGTCACTGATCAATGCGTTACCCTCATGCATCAACTCCACCACCTTGTCGGGATCACCCAGTGAATGGACGCCTTCGCCATCCAACTTGATGGCATTGAGTTCCGCCAGAATATCATCGACCGACTCGATCTCATCCGCAGCCGTAACCGCTGGCGGATCGGCATCGAGCGTTGGCTCCTTTGTCAATGATAATGGATCACCTACGGGAGCCGGTTCGATTGCGGATTCAGGCGTTGACTCGGTGGTGGGCGCAGTTGGCTGAACCTGCTCAAGCTCCGCCACCTGAGTCGCTGGCACCTCAACCGTATGATTGGTGGAAACCGCGTCTAGACTTGAGATAGACCTCTGAGTCTGTTGCTCAGAACCGCACCCAGCGAGGAGAGCGGCCAGCACAACATAACTCGCGGCCTGGAATGGTTGAATCCTGAACACCGGCTGGAAATCTACCAGACCTTGGCCAAGCCGCAACCATTGTCCGCTGCCCAGACCCATTGATCCGTGCAATGAAACTCAGCGCTTGGC
>DASCOW010000141.1:0-2740 GCA_036012205.1 Verrucomicrobiota bacterium | reverse complement strand
ATATGGTCATGCCTATCGACTCGCGAGTTCAAATCTGTCTTCGAGTCATTGAGGTGAAACGCCAGCACCTGCTCCAAGCCGATCATCTGCCCCACCTCGGCGATCGCGGCATCCCAGCCCTTGCGCGTGCGAATGTCGTAACCGGCGGCGAAGAAATGCGCTGTGTCGAGACAAACTCCTAGCCTCTCGGGATATTTGACACGTTCGAAAATTTCGGCTAGATGGCGAATCTGGTGCCCGAGATAAGTGCCCTGCCCTGCGGTGTTCTCGAGCGCGATGCGTACCGGCAACTTTTTCGTCGCGCGAAAAATACTGTTAAGCGCCCGCGCAATACGCCTCACGCCGGTGTCGTTCCCCTGGCCAAGGTGCGCGCCGGGATGCAGCACAAGGAACGGCACGCCCAGCGATGCAGCAATCTCCATCTCCCTCGTGAGCGAGTCGATCGACTTGTCGCGGTTGTTGCCATCCGGCCCTGCAAGGTTGATGAGGTAGCCGGCGTGGCCAAACACCGTCCCCACGTCGCCTTTGGCCAACTCGGTGCCAAATCGCTCTGCGACCTCCGGCTTGGGTGCCTTGCCAAACCACTGCATGTTGCTCTTGACGAAAATCTGTGTGCACTCGCAACCGACTGAGCGTGCCCGTTCAATGGCCTTCCATGCTCCGCCAGCTGTGGACATATGTGAACCGAGTTTCATTCTTGTGCTATCCCGCTTGGTTTTACGTATGGCAACCGGCAGCAACATCCCGGCTTTTCAACTTAGGAGAGTAGGGCTCGAGCGGCATCGGCTCGTCGTGGTCGAGGTGTTCGCGACAGACGGCGAAGAAGTCGGCCTTGGTTTGGGTGCGGCGGATGTTGTGCAAAAACCGCCCGTCGGCGTCCACGCCCAGGCCGAAGTAGTTCATGTACTTTTTCATTTTGTGCACCTGGCTTTTTTCGATGATGTTCGCCGGGGCGGTCATCTCGAACAGGTCAGTCACGTAGTCGAGCACATCGCGTCCGCTTGGCTTGGCAGGTGGCTCGCCACTCAGGTGCTGTCGGATTTGCGCGAACAACCACGGATTGCGGATGACGCCGCGCCCGATCATCAAACCGTGTGCGCCTGTCTCGCGCAGCACCGACTCCGCCTTGACTGCAGAGTACACGTTGCCATTGGCCAGCACCGGGCAGTCCATCGCCTCAACCGCGCGAGATATAAAGTTGTAATGTACCTCGCTGCGGTACATTTCCTTAACCGTGCGACCGTGGACGGTGATCAGGTCGAGATTGTGCCGCGCGAAGATGGGCAACAAGTCGTCAAACACCGCAGGGTCGTCAAAGCCGATACGCGTCTTGACGGTGAAGCGTGTCCCAACCGCCTCGCGCAGCGCGCCGAGGATGCGGTCGATGCGTTCCGGCTCGCGCAGCAAGCCGCCACCGGCGCACTTTTTGTAAACGATTGGCGCTGGACAGCCGAGGTTCAGGTCGACGCCCATGATCGGATATTGCTGCAGTTCGAGCGCGGTTCGCACGAGGTCGGGAATGCTGTTGCCGATCATCTGCGCAACAACTGGCCGGCCGGTGGGGTTCTCGGTGATCGATCGTAGGATCGGTTTTTCCAGTCGCGAGTCGGCATGCACGCGAAAGTACTCCGTGAAATACACGTCGGCGCCGCCGCGCCCGGCGATCACCCGCCAAAATGCCCGATCGCTAACATCCTGCATCGGTGCGAGCGCAAGCATCGGCTTGTCCCGCTGCAGCAGGGCATCAAACTGTTCGACTTGTTCCGTGAGCGCCATCGCGCGCTGGATTTCTCCCGCCTGGCCAGGCGCTTGGCAATCCCAAAACGCAGGCGGCTTGCCTTGGCCAAGCGAATGTGCCGACAATGCACGGCGAAGCCATGCGTTACTTGAATAACCCCCTAACGGGCCAAGCCGGCATCACGAACGAGCGTTTAGCCAAGCGCCTGGCCCTGCTTTTGCTTTTTCCTGTTATGGCCAATTCTCAAACGAATGGTGCCGGTTACGACCGGCCGTACGGCGATCCCAAGCTCAGCCGCTCCGTCGTGATGGCACCCAATGGCATGGTCGCCACCAGCCACACGCTTGCTGCGCAGGCCGGGGTCGATGTGCTCAAGCGCGGTGGCAACGCGATCGACGCCGCCATCGCTGCCAACGCCGCCCTCGGCGTGGTGGAGCCTATGAGCTGCGGTATCGGCGGTGACCTGTTTGCCATTGTGTGGGATGCCAAGTCGCAGAAGCTTTACGGCCTGAACGCAAGCGGACGCTCGCCGCTTGGCATCTCGCAGGAGCTGATCCGCGAGCGCGGGCACGACCGCATCCCGATCAAGGGTCCGCTGAGTTGGTCGGTGCCGGGCTGCGTCTCCGGTTGGCAGGCGTTGCACGATCGGTTCGGCAAGCTGCCGCTGGCGAAGTCGCTTGCGCCGGCGATTCGTTATGCGAGGGACGGCTTTCCCGTGACACAGATCATCGCCGGCTACTGGAGAGGCAGCGAGGCGATCCTCAGCAAAACGCCGACCGCCAGCCGGGCATTTCTCAAAAACGGCAAGGCGCCGAGGGAAGGCGAGCGTATGACGAATCGTGACTTGGCCAAGGTCTATCGCACCATCGGCAGGGAGGGGGCGAAGGCGTTTTACGAGGGCTGGATTGCCGAGGAGATCGCGCGCTACAGCGAATCGGTCGGCGGCCTGGTCACGCTGCGTGACCTAAAGCAGCACACCGCCGACTGGGTTGAGCCGGTCAG
>DASCOW010000140.1:0-2536 GCA_036012205.1 Verrucomicrobiota bacterium | reverse complement strand
CACATGCTCGGCCACCTCACCGGCCGGTTGCTGCTCCGCCGCGAAGCCTACCCCGTCAACCAGCACGCCGTCATCGACGCCTGCGCCGCGACCGGCACCTGGCTCGAGCTCAACGCCAACCCGTATCGTTTCGACCTCGACTGGCGACTGTGGCAGCACGCCAAGGCCAAGGGGGTAAAATGCGTCATCAACACCGACGCACACCGCAACGAACACGCCGGTTTTCTGCGCTTAGGCACCGGCATTGCCCGCAAAGGCTGGCTCACCGCCGGCGACGTCATCAACACCCTCCCCCTGCCCAAGCTCCGCAAGGAACTCGCCAAAAAACGAAACAAAACATAACCGCGCTGGACACTCAAACTGGGTGGCAAATCATGAGGTCAACGGGGGGATATCGCGCTGGGGAGGTGCTTTTACGAAATCGACCTTCCTAAGATAGGTCGGCCTGAGCTTGGAGGCATCGACGAAATCACTTCGGGCGGCGGCGAGGCGGCCGACATGTTCGGCGGCGGGAAAGCTGTCTCCCAAACCGGGGCCAGTGACGGGATGACCGGCGGCGAGCAGCGCCTCGTATTCCGCGCGCTTGGCCAAGCGCATCAGCTCAACGTTGCGGATGCCGACGGCGGCCAACTCGAATCTGGCCAGGTAAAACTCCCCGCGCTGGGCGTCCACTGCCAGCGTGATTCCGCCCCGCCGGCCTGCCGCCTGCTCGCCTTTGGCCAGGGCTTCCAAGCTGTCAACAGCCTGTACTTTCACGCCCAGCGCAAGTTGCCAGCCCTGCGTCAGCGCGATCGCCGCACGGATGCCAGTGTACGAGCCGGGGCCAATGCCAACGGCGATGCACTCGATCTCCGACTGCCTCACTCCGGCTTGGCCAAGCGCGGACTCGATCAGCGCAACCGCGGCGGTGTCCCGACCCTCAATGACCGTTTGCTCCGCGAGCAACAGCTCGCCATCCAACACGGCAACGCTCCGGTGATCGGACGAAAACTCAATGGCCAAAATCTTCATGAACAATCTTCCGCTTGGTTTCGCCCTCGTCTAACAAACACACGAGCCGCAGCGCCTGGCCGTCAGCCAGCTGAGCCTGCTCGGGCAGCGGTTGGCCAGGCTTCCATTCGCCGCCAATCCAGCGTTCGTACCACTCGACTGCGGTGACGCCATCCAGCGCCGTGAGATAATGCTCGAGCCCGGCATCGACAATTTCCTGCCGGTTCTCGAGCCGATACAGATCGATGTGCGCCAGCGGCAGCGTGCCACCGTCGTGCTCCTGCAGCAGCGCGAAGGTCGGTGAGGTGACGTTGCCCGCGATGCCGAGCCCGGTGGCGAGGCCCTTGACGAGCTGTGTCTTGCCGGTGCCGAGGTCGCCGATGAGGCCGACAACCCAGCCGGGCCTCAGCTCCGCCGCCCAGCGCCGGCCCAGCGCGAAAGTCTCCTCCGGGCTATTGGAAATGAACGTGTCCACGCGTGGCGATCTCCATAAGGCCGGTTTTTTGGCGAATCTTGAGTCCCGGCTGCCCGACAATTTTTCCGATGCAATGGAGCGGTGTGTCGGGGAATTCTTGTTTGAACTGGTCGAGCAACGCAACGGCCTGCCCTTGGCCAAGCGTGAAACACAGCTCGTAATCTTCGCCATCGGTCAACGCGGCCAGCAGCGGCGGCTTGGCGGCTTCCGACTCGCCAGCGCGCAGCCGAGCCGCGCGGCGGATCGGCAAGGCGGACTCGAGCAGCTCCGCGCCGGCGCCGGCCTCGTGGAGCAAATGGCCGAGGTCGCCGGCCAAGCCGTCGCTCAAGTCGATCATCGCGCTTGGCTGATAGTGTGCCGCGAGCCAGCGCGCCTCGGCCAAGCGCGGCGTGAATGCGAGATGATGCCCGGCGATCGAGCCACCCAGTTCGCCCGTGACCCACACGCCGTCACCGACGCCCGCGCCGCTTCGCAGAATGCATTTGTCGCGCGCCACCTCGCCGACGAGCGACACGCCGATGAAAAGCCGATCCGGGTTGGCCACCGTCTCGCCGCCAACGAGCGACACGCCGTGCCGCTTGGCCAAGGTGGCCATGCCGTCGTAAACCGACTCGATGCGTTCGGCGTCGAAGCTGTCCGGAAGGCCAAGCGTAATCGTGGCCCAGTGCGGTGTGCCGGCCATCGCGGCGATATCGCTCAACGCGCGACCAAGCGCCTTGTGGCCGACCTGCCGCGGATCGGCGTCACGGGTGAAATGAACGCCCTCGACCGCGGCGTCGGTCTTGTGAAGCTGCCACAGGCCGGGCACTCCGGCATCGATCACAGCGCAATCGTCGCCCGCGCCGACAACCACCGAGTCGCCAACCGGCAGCTTGGCCGTTAGCCGCAAGATCAACTCGAACTCTTCCGGCCGACTGCCTACATTGTTTTGGGATTTATTGTTCATCACTAGATGATCAACACGGATTCGATAGCATACCTGAATCCGAGCCAGTTCTCTAGTGTGGTCGGTGCCAATGGTTTTGAAGCCATGAAAATCATAGCTACATTCGAGGTATTAAAAATTGCATG
>DASCOW010000139.1:0-1934 GCA_036012205.1 Verrucomicrobiota bacterium | reverse complement strand
GGCCCGACGTTGCCCCCGGCACGGTGGAAAACTTCACCAAACTCGCCAACGACGGATTCTACGACGGCACCTGCTTTCACCGTATCATGGCCGGGTTCATGATTCAGGGTGGCGACCCGCAAACCAAGGATGAGTCGCTCGAGAATCTATGGGGAACCGGTGGCCCTGGCCACACGATCAAGGCCGAGTTCAACGACCGCCCGCACGTGCGTGGTGTTATCTCAATGGCACGCTCGGCCGATCCCGACTCTGCTGGCAGCCAATTTTTCGTTTGCCTCGATGATGCCGGTTTCCTCGACGGACAATACACCGCTTTTGGCCAACTCAGCGACGGTGATGACTCGCTGGGCGACATTGGCGCCACGCCGGTTGTCCCGAGCGGTAGCGGCGAGAACAGCAAGCCGCAGGAGCGCGTTGAGGTCACCAGCCTCCGAGTGGCCTGACTTGGCCAAGAGATGCCGGTTGAAAATTCCAAACTGACTCCGTGGCCATTGAAGGAGAGCCGGTGCGCCGGCGACTACAGGATTTTCAAGGTGCGCTTCGACTGCCGGACCTCGCCGCGAACCGGCGACGAGCACGATTTTTTCGTGATCGAGTCGGTGGACTGGTGCAACGTCGTCGCCCTGACACCGGACAATCAACTGGTAATGGTCGAGCAATACCGGCAAGGAACCAATCTTATCGAGCTGGAACTTCCCGGAGGGATGATCGATCCTGGCGAAGGCCCGATCGAAACGGCGGCGCGCGAACTGCGTGAGGAAACCGGCCATGCTGGCGACGCGCCGGAGACCGTCGGGTTCGTTTACGCCAACCCGGCGATCATGAACAACAAGGTGCACACAGTGGTCATCCGCAACGTAGCCAAGCAGCACGACACCCAGTTCGATGCCGGGGAGGATATGGTCACCCGGCTTGTGCTGCTCGATGATGTCCCGAAGTTGATCGGCAACGGCACGATCAGCCATTCGTTGATGGTTGCCGCGCTCTGCCGATTCCAACTCGCGGAGATCGGCTGCTAGTCGCGGATTTCGCTTTTTTTCTGTTCAAGTTCCTCCTCGAGCACCTTTCGTTCGCTGGCCAGTTGCTTGTTCAACTGATCGACCTGCTCGAGCTCACCCGCAGCCTCGGCCTTCTCGATCTCGCCGTTGAGGAACACCTCGCGGTCGGCTATCTTCGCCTCGTACACCTTGCTAATCTCAGCCAGTTTGGCCTTCAGCTCATCACTCAATTCCCGGGTTGGAGACTCCTTTTCCAACCGTTCCATCGCCAGTTCGTATGCTGATTTCATATAAAATTATTCGGATAGACGAACGAACACTTCGCCGTCCTTCACCTTGGTTTCAAAGCAGTCCACCTTCACACCGGGATTGGAGGCACACTGGCCGGTCCACAAGTCAAACGGCCAACCGTGCATTGGGCAGTACACTTTTCCGTTCTCGACAAAGCCCTCGCCCAGCGGGCCACCGACGTGCGGACAGACACCATTGATGGCACACACCTCGCCGACGAGTTTGAACAGGCCGATTTCACGATTGCCGACTATGTACGGGATGCCGATGCCTTCCGGCAATTCGTCGCACGCAGCGATCCGCACAAAACCGTCACTCATCCGGTTCGCCATCCGCTTGGCCTTTGTTGTGATTCTTCCGCCATGGCATGTCGGGGAATTTACCCGGCAGCTTGAACGACTCCGCCTTGGACTTGGTCATTTGCAACTCGTCGTTGTTTTCGGCGATCGGGGCTGTTGGCTGTTTCCATGAGGCGATCTTCGACTGGAGTCCGTGATACTCGGCTGCTTCCTTGTTACCGGTTTTCACGTAAAATAGTGAGAGATTCGTATGCACCAACTGGTCGTTGGGCCGCAGTTTCTCTGCCTTGTGTCCCTCCTCGATTGCTCGCTCGTACTGCTCCAGCCGGCACAACGTCATGCTGAG
>DASCOW010000138.1:0-4528 GCA_036012205.1 Verrucomicrobiota bacterium | reverse complement strand
CCAGCAGAGAGAAAAAACGTGACAAGGTTTCGTGCCGACGCTGGATCCGCTCGGCAACCCCTCTGCCTTCCTCGGTAAGAACCAGGCCGCGCTTGTATTTTTCGTGCTCCACGAATCCCAGTTCGCGCAGTTTCTTGACCATTTTAGTGACAGAAGCCTGGCGAATGTTGAGGGAGTTTGCGATGTCAACCACCCGGGCCTGCCCCGTGTCCTGCACGAGTTCCAGAATTCGCTCCAGATAATCCTCCGCGCTTTGGCTTGGTGCGTTTTCCATCCGCTCGGTTAGCCCCGGTTACTTGCTGCGACGAAACCAACTTCGAGCAGGGGCGGTTTCCCCGGCAGGCGGGCGTTTTGTACGGCGCGGTTTGGGGGCGGATGCTGGTGTGAGTTGACTGCGGAGAAACTGGCTACGGGCGGCAGTCAGTGCCATTATGAGTTCGTCGTATGACTGAAAGCGGTTTGCCGGCAGCTTGTCCATGGCACGAACGATGGCATCGCTCGTCGGTCGCGTGATCGATGGCACCACTTTGCGCGGCGGTGTCAGCGGGGTGTTCATGTGCGCAAGGACCACATCATCTATCTCTGGAGCCTCAAACGGTGTGTGGCCAGTGATGGCGTGGTACAATGTCCCTGCAAGGCTGTACATGTCAGCTAGAAACGTTTCTGGTTCGCGCCGCAGTTTCTCAGGCGCGATGTAGTACGGCGTACCCCAGATTTGCTCGGAGTAATCCACCCCGGCTTCCGCTTTGCAGGCCAAACCGAAATCCACCAACTTCGGCTCGTTATCGAGGTTGAACAGAATGTTGCCGGGCTTGATGTCACGATGTAGTAGCTTATGCTTGAGGGCTGTGTCCAGTGCCGAGGCAATCTTGATGCCGATGTCGAGCACCTGCAGTTCTGGTACTGTCCGCAACTGATCAATCAACCGATCGAGACTCCCTGCGAGCGCCAGTTCCATCACCAAATACAACTGATCGTTCAGTTGGCCGAACTGGTAAACATGTATGATGTTTGTGTGGTTCAATTGAGCCACCGCCCGAGACTCGGCGTAAAAGGCACTCAATCCCTCGTCGTCGTTGGCTAATTCAGGCTGCATCAGTTTGATGGCGACGTCTCGCTGGAGCACTGTGTCAGTAGCCTTGTAGACCGTACCCATTCCACCTGCAGCAATCTTGGAGTTCAACTCGAAATGCTCGAGCATCATCGGCATCATCAACTCCTCGCCACACTTGGAGCAGGTCGTCGTCTGCAGTGGTTGAAGATCGCCGGGAATGAAGGCATTGGCCCCGCACGACATGCAGTTCACCAGCTTCAGTGGTTTGCTTTGCGTCTCCTCGACTTCTGAACTCACCTACGAAGGTTAGCACACGCCCCCGCCGGTTGCCAGCGCCTGCTGTTTGGCAAGCGCTTGACTGGATTGGTTTGACTCTTCGCCGTCCTCTGCTAGCATTCGCGCTCTTTTGCCGGGAATTCACACCCGACACCCCCAACCAAAACAAAGTTTATGGCAGCAAAAAAAGCTACGAAATACGTCTACCACTTCGGCAACAAAACCGACGGCAACGGCCAGATGAAGGCGCTCCTAGGCGGCAAGGGCGCGAACCTTGCCGAGATGACTCGGATCGGGCTCCCGGTGCCTCCGGGATGCACCATTACCACCGAGGTCTGCACCTACTACAACGACCACAAAAAGTCCTATCCCAAGGTCCTCCAAAAGCAAATGGAGGATGGGATCACGCGAATGGAGAAGCAACTTGGTAAGAAGTTTGGCGATATAAAGAATCCGCTCCTGCTCTCGGTCCGCTCCGGCGCTCGTGAATCCATGCCGGGCATGATGGACACCATTCTCAACCTTGGCCTGAACGATGAGACCGTCGAGGCCTTGGCTAAGTCCAGCGGCAACGCCCGCTTCGCCTGGGACAGTTACCGGCGCTTCATCCAAATGTACGGCGATGTTGTCATGGGAGTTCAGAAGCTGCCGAGCGAAGATGAGGAACCGTTCGAGATCGTCATCGAGAATGTGAAGAAAAAACGGCTTGGCAACGCTCACGCTGATGACACCGATCTTTCCGCCGAGGATTTGCAGGCGCTTGTTGCCGAGTTCAAAAAACTCGTGAAGAGCCGCACTGGCAAGGCGTTCCCGAATGATCCGTGGGACCAGCTTCGTGGCTCTGTCGGTGCTGTATTCAGTTCTTGGATGAATGATCGCGCCATCGTTTACCGTCGCAAATACAACATCCCGGTCGAGTGGGGCACGGCTGTCAATGTGCAGTCGATGGTGTTCGGCAACACAGGTGACAACTCCGGCTCCGGCGTTGCTTTCACCCGTGACCCCGCCACCGGAGAGAATGCTTTCTGGGGCGAGTTCATGATGAACGCACAGGGCGAGGACGTCGTGGCCGGAGTCCGTACTCCGGATCCGGTCGTCAAGCTCAAGAAGGTACTGCCAAGCGCGCACAAGGAATTGCTTCGCATCTGCAAGGTGCTTGAGAAGCATTTCCGCGATGTGCAGGATTTTGAGTTTACCATTGAGGAGGAAAAAGTTTTCATGCTCCAGACCCGCAACGGCAAGCGCACCGGCCTCGCCGCCGTGCGCATCGCCTGCGAAATGGTCAAGGAGAAGTTAATCACATGGAAAGATGCTGTGACTCGCATCCCGGCCGACGATTTGGATCAGTTGCTCGCACCAGTGTTTGATCGTGGTGCTGTAAAAAAGGTTGCTGCCATCGCCAAGGGCCTTCCTGCTGGCCCCGGAGCCGCCACCGGCAAGGTGTATTTTAATGCTGATCGCGCCGAGGCGGCCAAGAGCAAAGGCGAGGAAGTGTTGCTCGTCCGACTTGAGACCTCCCCGGAGGATTTGCGCGGCATGATCGCTGCCAACGGCATCCTGACCGCTCGTGGTGGTGTTAGTTCGCATGCGGCGCTCGTCGCCCGCCAGATGGGCAAAATCTGCGTTTGCGGCGCTGCCGATGTGCAGATCAACTACGTCAAGCGCACGATGAAGATCGGCAAGATGAACTTCAAGGAGGGCGACTTCCTCTCAATCGACGGCACAAGTGGCGAGATCTTTCCAGGCGAAGTCAAGACCGCCCCGTCGGAAGTCGTGCAGGGCTTGCTTGAGAACAAGGCTGCAGCCAAGCGTGGTCGCACTTACAAAAATTTCACCCAGATTATGGCTTGGTGCGCCAAGGCCACCAAGATGCAGGTGCGCACCAACGCCGACACCCCGGGCCAGGTGAAGAACGCGATCGCGTTCGGCGCAACAGGAATAGGCCTCTGCCGTACTGAGCACATGTTCTTCGAGGGCGACCGTATCGATGCCGTGCGCCAGATGATACTCGCAGAGAAGGAGGGCGACCGCCGCAAGGCGCTCAAGAAACTGCTGCCTTATCAGCGCAAAGACTTCGAGGGGATTTTCAAGGCCCTCAACGGATTGCCTGGGACCATTCGTTTGCTCGACCCGCCTCTGCATGAGTTCCTGCCCCACGATGGCAAACAGATCAATGACCTAGCCAAAAAACTCAAGGTCAAACCGGCTCAAATCAAGCAGCGCGTTAACGAACTTCACGAGTTTAACCCGATGCTGGGGCACCGCGGTTGCCGCCTGGCGATATCGTATCCGGAGATTGCCGAGATGCAGGTGCGAGCCATCCTTGAGGCAGCTGCCAACGTGCAGAAAAAGAAGATCAAGGTGAACCCAGAGATCATGGTGCCTCTCGTTGGTTTCAAGAAGGAACTCGAGTTGCAGACCGAGATTGTCCGTCGCGTGGCCAAAGAGGTTAGCAAGGAAAAAGGGGTGAAGCTCAAGTACCTCGTCGGAACAATGATCGAGGTGCCGCGCGGCGCGTTGACAGCTGATGAAGTTGCCGAGGTGGCCGAGTTCTTCAGCTTTGGAACCAACGATCTTACGCAAACCACGATGGGCATGAGCCGCGACGATTCCGGTTCCTTCCTGCCAAACTACGAGGAACAGGAAATTGTCACAAACAATCCCTTCGCTGTGGTGGACCAGGCCGGCGTTGGCCAGTTGATGGAGATCGCCGCGACCAAGGGGCGCAGCACCCGCAAAAACATCAAGTTGGGCATCTGCGGCGAGCACGGCGGCGAACCGAGCAGCGTCAAGTTCTGTCATAGCCTTGGCCTGAATTACGTCAGTTGCTCACCATTTCGAGTGCCGGTGGCCAGATTGGCTGCTGCTCAAGCCGCATTGGCCTAATGCCAACTGCCTGATTAAGCACGATATCAATTATAGACGCCCGGCAGCCACCGGGCGTTTTTATTTTCGTGGGACTAGACTGCTGGGGTCAGTTTGGGGCCCAACGACATGCGGCAACTTGTAAAAACGCTTTCACAGAGTACCCCAACATTGTACACTGCTTCCACCCGTGATTCACGGGATGTTCAGATTTTGATGAAAAATTACGACATAGCCGTCATCGGCAGCGACGGCACAGGCCCGGAGGTCACCCGGGAAAATATTAAGGTACTTGATGCTGCAGGGCAGAAGTTTGGCTTCAAACTCAACTAC
>DASCOW010000137.1:0-5182 GCA_036012205.1 Verrucomicrobiota bacterium | reverse complement strand
AGTTCGCCGCTGCAACAGGATCAGAAGGTTGAGCCTCTCAAGAATCGTCCCAACACGTTTCGGCTTTGGGGTCTCAACGGAAACAGCTTCGGCATGGTGACGGTGGACATTCCCGAACCGGGCCGGGGTGTCGTGCGGTTCGAAGTGCGCACGGAGACCAACACCGTGCCGGTAGTTGAGAACATTCGCTGCTCCTCCGCCTGGCAGCTCAGTGATTTGCAGTATTGAAACTCTCTAATCTCATCCGCATTGGTCTTGGTTGCCTAACTGTCCTACTGACGCAGCCGCTTGGCCAAGCGGCAAAGGTTGCGGGCAAGCCGAATGTGTTGTTCATCGCTGTTGACGACCTTAACGACTGGATCGGCGCGCTGGGCGGGCATCCGCAGGCGCGGACGCCGAACATGGATCGTCTGGCCAAGCGCGGCCTGTTGTTCACGAAGGCTTACTGCTCCGCGCCGGGTTGCAACGCCTCGCGCTCTAGTTTGCTCACCGGCCTGAAGCCATCGACTACCGGCATTTATGCCAACGCCCACGACTGGCGGCAGGCGCCTAAGCTGAAAGATGCCGTCACGCTGCCGCGTCATTTCAGGAACAACGGCTATCTCACGCTTGGCACCGGCAAGCTGTTTCACGCGCACACATTTTTCGATAAAAAAAACCTCAGCGGCTACCCTGATCCTGATGCGTGGGCCGACTATTTTCCGTCCAAGACCCAGCAGATGCCGGAGGAAGCCGTGCCTAAAAATTGGCCGATCAACAGCAGTCGAAAATTTTACGGCGGTCACTTCGACTGGTCGCCACTGCAGATTCCCAACGCCGAGATGGCCGACGCCAAGGTCGTCTCGTGGGCCGCACAGCAACTGGCCAAGCGTCACGGGCAGCCGCTGTTTTTGTCGGTTGGCATCTACCGTCCGCACGTGCCGTGGTACGCACCGCAGAAATATTTCGACCGATTTCCGCTCGATGAAATCCAGCTGCCTCAGCATTTGCCGGACGACCTCGATGACCTGCCTGCCGCCGGGCAGGCGATGGCCAAGCGCCACTGGCATAAGTGGATCATCGAAAACGCCCAGTGGAAAAAAGCGGTGCAGGGCTACCTCGCCTCACTCTCCTTTGCCGACGACATGGTGGGCGAACTGCTCGACGCTCTCGACCACGGCCCGATGGCGGAGGACACGCTGATCGTGTTCTGGGGTGACCACGGCTATCACCTCGGGGAAAAGGAGAACTGGGAAAAGTTTGCGCTGTGGGAGGACGCGACCCACGTGCCGCTTGTCATCGTCGATCAGCGCCGTACCAAGCCTGGCACCCACTGCGACTCGCCGGTGAGCCTGCTCGACCTTTATCCGACGCTGGTTGAGTTGTGCGGGCTGGGGTCGCCGCCGCAGTTGCTCGAGGGCCGCAGCTTGGCCAAGCGCCTGGCCAAGCCCAACACAAAAACCAGGCGCGTCGTCGTCACCACGCAGGGCAAAGGCAACCACGCCGTGTGCTCGGGCCGGTACCGCTACATTCGCTACGCCGACGGTGGCGAGGAGTTGTACGACCACAAAACCGATCCCCACGAATGGAGCAACCTCGCCGGCAACCCAGCCTTGGTCAAGGTGAAGTCGCGTCTAGCCAAGCATCTGCCCGTGGTCAATGCCAAGCCAATTTCAGTTAAACGCAAACAATGAAACATCAAATCCTCCTTCCGTTTTTCACGGCGGCGCTGCTGTTGCAGGGCTGTGTGACGGTTGAGGCCAAGCGGCCGGCGACGCTTGGCCCGTCCGACGGCACGCTGGTCATCGTCGGGGGCGGCATGATGCCCCAGGTGATTTTCGACCGCTTTTTTGAGGGGGCCGGTGGACGCGATGCCAAGATTGTCGTCGTGCCGACCGCCGGGGCTGCGGCGGAGTACGACGAGTCATTTCGAGGCGTGGCCATGTTCAAGCGGGCGGGGGCGACGAATGTGCACCTGTTGCACACGCGCGACCGCAACGTCGCCAACAGCGACGAGTTTGTCGCAGTGTTGAGCGATGCCAAGGCGGTGTGGTTCGGCGGCGGCCGGCAGTGGCGCACGGCCGATGCCTACCTCGGCACCAAGACGGAGGCGGCGTTTCACGATGTCCTCAAGCGAGGCGGCGTCATCGGCGGCAGTTCGGCCGGTGCGACGATTCAGGGCTCGTACCTCGTGCGCGGTGCGCCGAAAGGGAACCATATCATGATGTCACCCGGCCATGAACAGGGCTTTGGCTTCATTCAAAATTGCGCGATTGACCAGCACCTGCTCGCCCGCAAACGGAAAAACGACATGCTGCCGGTCATACGCAAACACTCGCACCTGCTCGGCATCGGCATCGACGAATCGACCGCGTTGGTGGTGCGCGGGAACACAGCCGAGGTGATCGGCAAAAGCAAGGCGCTCTTCTACGACATTGCGATGGAGAAAACGCTCGGCGAAAAATTCTATATCTCGCTCGATCCCGGCGAGCATTTCAACCTTGAGTCCCGCCGCAAACTCCCGGCCAAGTAGCGCTTGGCCGCTTTACATCGTGGCGTTGGCCCCGGATGATGCGCGCGTTTTATGAACATTCGTTTGCACGATGGCCCTTTGGCTGAGTTGGAGACCGACGCACTGGCCTGGCCGCTGGCCAACGGCCCTTCGCTTGGCCAAGCGGTGGATGCGCAAATCGCCGCCCTGCGCGAGTCGGGCGAAGTGCGCGGCAAGCCTGGTGAGTTGACGCTCCTACACGAGCCCAAGGGGCTGCAGAGCCAACGGTTGATGTTGATGGGCGTCGGTGAGTCGCTCGATGCGTCGCAGGTGTTTAGCTTGACCGGTCAAGCGGTTCGCGCGGCCCAGAAACGGCGCTTCAAGCGCCTGACCATCGCGCTGCCGGATGGGGAGTTTGTCCGGGTGGCGGCGGAGGGTTGCGTGTATGGCAGTTATGAACGGCCAAAGTACAAGAGTGCTGATGCCAGTGTGCCGCTGGATGAGATTTTGATTGTTGCGCCGGGCGCCTCCGCGGCGGCGTTTGACGCCGGGCGGATCGTCGGCGAGTCAGTGAACTTGACTCGCCGTTTGGTGGACACACCGGCAAATGACCTTGGCCCGGTGGAGTTCGCCGACATGGCGGAGTCGATGGGCAAAGCGGCCGGGCTGGAGGTCGAGGTGCTCGATGAGCCCGCGCTAGAGGCGCTCGGTGCCGGTTCGCTGCTGAGCGTGGCCAAGGGCTCGGTTCGTCCACCGCGACTCGTTCGTTTGACATGGAATCCGGCCAGCGCGGTTGACGACTCGCACCTGTTTCTCGTCGGCAAGGGCGTCACGTTCGACACCGGCGGCCTGTCGCTCAAGTCGGCCAAGTCGATGGAGTCGATGAAGTACGACATGGCCGGTGCGGCGACGATGCTGGGGGCCGTCACGGCGATCGCGCGGCTGGGCATCAGTCAGCGCGTGAGTTGTCTGCTTGGCCTTGTCGAAAACATGCCCAGCGGATCGGCAACCCGGCCCGGCGACATCGTGCAGGCGATGAACGGCAAGACGATCGAGGTGGTCAACACTGACGCCGAGGGCCGGCTCGTGCTCGCCGACGCGTTGACGCACGCGGTGCGGCTCGGTGCGACGCACTTGGTCGATGCAGCGACGTTGACCGGCGCGGTGAGCGTGGCGCTTGGCGCGGTGAATATTGGATTGCTTGGCAACGACGCGGCATTGAGCGCCCACTTGACGGCGACCGGCCAAACGATTGGCGAGAATTTTTGGTCGTTGCCGATGAACGACGACTATCTTGAGCCAATGAAGGGCGACTTGTCCGACCTGCGCAACGCCGGTGACGACCGCAAGGCCGGCACGATCACGGCAGCCAAGTTTCTCGAGCAATTCGTGGAAGACACACCGTGGGCGCATCTCGACATCGCCGGCACGGCCAACCTCGACAAGGGCCTGCCGAACGCGCCGAAGGGCGCCTCCGGCATTGCGGTGCGGACGCTGGTGCGTGCTGTGGAATCCTGGCCAAGCGGAGCTGCCGGATGATTGCCGCGAACGAGGCCCTTGAGCGCTTGCGGGCGGGCAATGCGCGATTCGTATCGGGCGGGCAACTGATGGAGTCGCTCGCCAACCCGGAGCGGCGCAACGAGTTGACGACCGGGCAGGAGCCGTTTGCCGTGATTCTCGGTTGCTCCGACTCGCGAGTGCCGGTCGAGATTATTTTCGACTTCAGCCTTGGCCACCTGTTTGTCATTCGCGTTGCCGGCAACGTTGTTGCGCCGTCGCAGATCGGCAGCATCGAGTTTGCCGCCGAGCAGTTTGGCACGCGCTTGGTGGTGGTGATGGGCCATACCGGCTGCGGTGCCGTGGCGGCCACTCTCGCCGAATTAAAACGTCCGATGGGAAGCCGTTCGCTGAATCTCAGCGCGATCGTCGATCGCATCCGCCCTGCCGTTGAGCCGTTGGTGGACACTGAAGCGGAGGAATCAGCGCTGCTTGAACAGTCGATCCGGGCGAACATCCGTGCATCTATGAATCAACTGCGGAACGGCTCGAAGATTCTGAAATCGCTGATCAGCGACGACGGCTTGCTCATCGTTGGTGCCGAGTACTCGCTGGAAACCGGCGTGGTTGAATTCTTTGACGACTAAAAAGCCAAGCGCTTGTGTAGGCGCTACGCCCACGCGGGCGGATTTGCCAAGCGAAAAAGGCGTTCGCCGGCATGGGGAACGAGGAGAATACCTTCCTCTTCGCGGTTGGCATAGTCGTTCGGGTTGATGTCCGCCGGATCGCGGTAGCCGAGATTGATCTGCCGGCACTTGGCCTCTGAGATTTGCGTGGCCAACGTCACATCGGCGCGCGGTGTCTCGACCCCATTTTCGTAAGTGCCCAAGCCTTTCACATGCACGCAGTGCGCGAGTGCGCTCCACGGCTTGTCCTTGAATTGATCCCATTGTTTTAGGAAATAATCGCGGCAGTGGTAGCCGACGCTCTCGATTGTTTCGCCGTGGGCAATGCATACCTCGCTGATGTGGGGCGCGTAAATGATCAACTCGCCGCCATCGGCCAGTACTGATTCGAGTTTGTACATGCACTTGCCCGCAGTCCAAAGTTCGTCATACATCTCCGGCGCACAGGCAAGGATGGTATGGAACGGCTTGGCAACGGTGCAGGTGTGGCGTTCGGCCGAGAGGTCGGCGGCGGCGGCCCATGCCTGTT
>DASCOW010000136.1:0-5272 GCA_036012205.1 Verrucomicrobiota bacterium | reverse complement strand
AAACTGCGATTGGCCAAGCACAGGGACAGCGTGCTCTTGCAATACGCGCCGCGCGTGGCGTACGTGCCATTCGTTGGGATGTGACTGCAGGTTCACCAGTTCAGAAATGCTCAACTTGCCAATGTCGCCCCTCCAATGCTTCGGATTGCCGTAAGTAATCTTGTAGATTCGCCCGGAGTGCTTGCGGGGGTTGCGGGTGTGATGACATTCGCCGGTTTCGGAGAAGTCACTGACGTACACACCCCCGTCGGGACCGTAGGCAAGTGTGACGCCCACGAACCATGGATCGCGCGCGCGCAACACGTCTGGCGCATGACTGGCGGTGTAGCCACTGCCCTTCCGTGTGAGGCGATCGTGATTGATGCGCCGGCCATGAATGTTATTCATGAAAACCCGCCCGCGATATTTGGCCGGCCAATTATCGCCCAGATAAATCATCGTGCCGCTATGCGCGTGGCCGCCGCCGGCTGCGTCCTCCTCCGGCGTACCGATGCCCGCGCGGATGGTCTTCGTGTTTGTAAAATGCAAATGGTCGGCAACAGTCGAAATGCGCTCGTAGACAAACCGCCCGGTCGGACGATTGCGCGCAGGCTCGTAATGAGCACCTTGGATGATGTGAAAAAGATGTGGATTCACGCAGTTGCAAACAAAGGCGTGGCCATACTCGTTCCAGTCGATGCCCCACGGGTTGGTGGTGCCGATGGCGAACGACTCCCACACATGCCTCACCGGATGATACCGCCACACGCCGCCCTCAAATCGCCGACGTTTCTTCTTTGGCGTCCCTGGCTTGCCCGGCAGCGACCAGTTCGTAATCCCGTGTGTGCCGTACAGCCACCCATCCGGCCCCCAAGCGAAGCCGTTGGCGATGTTGTGCGCATTGGCGTGTGTGCCAAAACCATCCAGCAACACAACCGGTTCCCCATCCGGCACACCATCGTAATCCGCATCCGGGATAAAATAAAAATTCGGAATCGACATCACCCACGCCCCGCCGAACCCCACCTCAATTCCGCTCACATACTCAAGTTTGTCAAAAAACACCGTGCGCCTGTCATGTCGCCCGTCCCCGTCCGTGTCCTCCAGGATAACGATACGGTCCTTCTTCCCACCCTGCTTGTCTGGATAATTATTAGCTTCCGCCACCCAAAGCCGCTCACGATCATCGATGCAAAATCCAATTGGCTGCTTAATATCCGGCTCACCGGCAAAGAGGGTAACGTTGAACCCCTTCGGCACCTTCATTGTCCGCGCCGCCTCCAGTGGCGCAAACGGTACAGGCACGATCGGCTGCGGATTTTTTTTTGCCGCCAAAAGTGAAAGCGGCAGACAAAAAATAATCAGGGAGCGCCAAATCATGTTCGGATTGTAGTAGAGGCTCACGGACAGGCAAGCGCGTCCCTGTCTTTATTTTCCGGCCGCTATTCGGCGGGTAATGTTTTGTCGGATTTTGGGAATTCTCGTTTTCGCCAGAAGTTGGATGGCGGCAGTCTTGTCGGCGGCGACTACGGGTTCGGTGGCGTACCAGTAGAGGTGCGGGAGGTTGGGGTCATCAGCATCCTCGGCATGAGTTAGGAGAGATGTGAGGACGGGGATACGTTGGGAGACTGGTGTGCGACCCATGGCACTGGCGAGGTAGCGGCGGACGATTTGAGATTTATCCTCTCGGGCGAGTCGGGCGAATTCCTTCAGCGCTGAAACGCTGGGTTTCCTGTTCTCGCAAAGAAGCTGGGTGGCCCAGGCGCGCAGATAGGCGTCGCGATCGTTGAGCAACGCAAGCAGTTCTGACGGGGCGAGACCTTGGCTGGAGTGAAGAGCCCAGAGGGCGCGCAGGCGCAGAGCGGTAGTTTTGGCATTGGCGAGCTGGTCTTTGAGGATGGCGTTGGCTTGGGCGTATTCTTCTCCTCGGGTCTGTTTGGCCAAGCGTTCCTGCAGTGCACGGCGGGCGTGGCGGGCCTGCCATTCGTTGGGGTGCGATTGCAGCTTGGCCAAGCCTTTGAGCGTGAACTTGGCCAAGTCGATGGGAGTACGTTTTTCGTTTTGATAAACGATCTTAAATACGCGGCCGTTGGAGCGATCGTGGGTATCGGGATCATTGCGGTGGCATTGGTTTTTATCGTACCAGTCGATAAGGTAGACGCTGCCGTCTTGGTCGTAGCGGAGATTGATGATCTGACTCCAGCGGTCGTTGAACTGCACGAAGTCCGCGCCGTGGCTGGCGGTGTAACCGCTGCCGCGAGGCTTGAGGATGTCCATGTTGAGGCGCGCGCCGTGAATGTTGTTCATGAAAGCCCGGCCGCGATATTGGGCGGGCCAACTGTCGCCGAGGTAAATCATCAAACCTGCGTGGGCATGACCGCCGCCGGCCGCAGCGGTGGCGCTGGGTACACCGGGGTTTTTGCCCCAATGAGCATGGTCGCTGATATTGCCGGCGTAGTGCAAATGGTCCGCGATGGTCTTGATGTCGTCGTAGGTGTGCGGGTTGAAATGTTGACCGCCCTGCCGCTGATAGCGGCCACCCTGGATCATATGGAAAAGATGCGGGATGACGCAGGCCTCGATGACGCATTGGCCATACGCGTTAAAATCGACACCCCACGGGTTGCTGCTGCCCTGTGCGAAGGCTTCGAAAATGTGCCGCGTGGGGTGGTAACGCCACACGCCGGCGTTGAATGGGATGCGCTCGGCATCGGGCGTGCCAGGCATGCCTACCTTGCTGTGAGTAAACACACCATGGCAGCCGTAGAGCCAGCCGTCAGGGCCCCAGATAAAACTGTTCATGGTCTCGTGCGTATCCTGATAGCCCCAGCCGTCGAGCAGGATTTGCGGCTTGGCATCGGGTTGGTCATCGGCGTTGCGGTCGGGGATGAACAGCAGATACGGCGCGGCGCCTACCCACACGCCGCCGAAGCCGACCTCCAACCCACTCACGAGGTTGAGGCCTTCGACGAATACCTTGCGTTTGTCGAACTTGTGGTCACCGTTGGTGTCCTCGAGAATGATTATGCGGTCACGTCCCTTGCCCTCGGGTTGACGGCGGGGATAACTGTACGCCTCAGCCACCCACATGCGACCGCGATGGTCGAGAGTGAAAGCGACGGGCTGCATCACGTCCGGCTCGGCAGCGGAGGCGATGGCGCGGAAGCCCGGCGGCAGTGTCATCGCCTTGGCTGCATCCTCAGCAGTGCCACCCTCGAGCAGCGGCTTTTCAAACACTAACGGCTTCGGAGGTTGCACGGCGTTGGCAAACTTCGGGCGCTTGGCGTAAAAACGAAAGTCATCAAAATTCACGTGCCCATAGCCTCCGGTATGCTCGTCGATAACGCGCACGAAAATCGACTTACCCGCGTGCGCGCGAAGGTCAACTACCGTGGGCCGCATCGTTTCGCTGTTGCGCCCGCTCATTTTGAAAACCACCTGCCCGCTATCGGCACGCACCACCTCCACGCGCGTCTCCGCGTGGTTGCCGCCGCCGATGCGAAACGCCGCGAACGGATGCGTCACCGCAAACGCCACGGAAGTCAACGTGCCGGTGGGCGTGTCGAAGATCTTCTCAAAACCGCCCAGCCAAAACTTTCCCTGCGGTTTGGCTGTCTTGCCTTGGGCAAACTTGCGTTTGGGATCGATCTCACCCGCGATCGGCTGGCCGGCAAAGGCTTCGCCATTGGCCGTCCAGTCAGCGAGTGTTCCTTTTTCAAAGTCGAGATTCAGCGCTTGGCCACTTTTGCCCTTGGGCAGTACGCCCTTGGGCAACGGCTGCGGCCTGTAGCGCTTGTGCTGTGCCTTGGCGTAATCGACAGCGCTTACCTTCCGCGCGATGTGCCGCAGCACATGCGTGCCCTTCATGCCGGCGGAAACGATGTCCGGCAAGCCGTCGCTGTTCACGTCACCAATGGACACCTGTCGACCGAGGCCCGAGTCGGCGTCGGCGCGCCACGGCACAAAATCCACGCCGCCCTTTCCGCGCACAAGCTTGAACCAATACACCACGGCGCCCGCGTCCCATTGCGGTGATTTTTTGTGATGCGACCAGTATGTCTTACCGGTGACGATGTCCTTGATCCCGTCTCCGTCCATGTCGTGCAACCCCATCGCATGCAGTTCGCTAAAGACGACGCCGTAATTGCTCTCACGCCGCGTGCTGCCCATGATGAGGTGCTCCTTGAACGTGATACCGCCACCGTCCGCCTTCACCTGCTCAAACCACGCCAGCCCAAACTCATGCGCGGCTAGGCTGGTAATGACATCGTTGTCGCCATCGGCGTCCACATCGTACGCAAACATCTGCGCGCCGCCGCGAGCGGCAAACGTAAACTTGCGCGCCCGCCACGCTTCCTCCTCGGAAGTCGGTTGTTCGAACCAGCCGTCCTTGTGAATGATGTCATGCCGCCCATCGCCGTTCACATCGCCCACACCCAAGCCGTGCCCAAATCGTTGTGATGTTACTGCACCGGACACCGCATGAAAGGTCCACTCCTTGAGCGGATTTCCCCAATCCACTGTCACGTAGCCGAACTGCCCCCGCTTGGTGCAAACAAGCTCCGGCCGCTCGTCGCCAACGAGGTTGGTCAAGGTCGGCGACTCATTGCTCACCCAGTCAAAAACCTGATGCCGCGCCCAGTGCCGCCTCGCACCCATCGGATTCACGTATACGTATCCGGGTGTGCCCGGAAACCCGACGCGAAACAAATCGTTCCATCCGTCGCCGTTGAAGTCGTAAACGAACCAGAAAAAATTATCCGCGTACCGATTCCGGTCCTGCGGCTTGGGCACATAAATCTCGTTCTTCGTTTTATAATCCGGTCCCGCATACCAATACGGCCCCGACACGATATCCGCCACACCATCGTGCGACACATCACCAAAATTTGCCCCCTCGCTGAAGTACTCAGTCGAAAGAGTCAACCGCTCAAACGAATGAAGAACCGGTTCAGCAGCTTGGACTGCGGAGACGAAGCACAAACCAACAGCAAATAAGAAGACATGTGTCATGCGTCATTGATGCCGCTGTAGCCGGTTCAGGTCAAGCCGTACGGTAAAAATGCGCCTTGACAGAAGAAGGCTCAGACACAGATGAACACATGAGTCATGAGGGATTCGAACACTGTCCGTTTTCTCCCTCATCCCGTTCTCTCCCGCTGTGGAATGCAACTTGGCCAAGAGTGCCAGTATCGGCACCCTAGCTTGTCGAACCCGCCAATCAGTAAACCGTGTCTACCATTGGAGCTTCTCCACCAACTACCACAACACGTAACCGGCTTAGTCTAATTCC
>DASCOW010000135.1:0-3310 GCA_036012205.1 Verrucomicrobiota bacterium | reverse complement strand
CAGGAGCCAATCGAGGAAATGGTGCTGATCGATGCGCGCTTCCCTATGCCGCAGAACGACCCACGGGTGCAGCAAATCGTCGGCGACATCAGCGAAAGCAACGTAATCGACGAGGCTACTGGCAGTTCACAAAACATTTCCATTTTCCACCTTGCCTCGATGGTGAGCGGCGAATGCGAGGAGCGCTACGACGATGCACTGCGGGTGAATCTCGATGGCGGGAGGAAAGTTTTCGAGGCCGCGCATGCAGCGAAAGGCAGACCGCGCGTGGTCTTCGCCAGCAGCATCGCCTGTTTCGGTGGAGCCGCGATGGCCACGCCGGTTAGCGACTTGGCCAAACAGACGCCGCAGACCACCTATGGCATGACCAAGGCCATGTGCGAACTGATGCTTAACGACCACACCCGTAAGGGCCATTTCGATGGACGATCGGCGCGTCTGCCCACCGTGATCATCCGCCCCGGCAAACCCAACGCCGCCGCCTCCAGTTGGGCCAGCGGGATGTTCCGTGAACCGCTCAACGGCGAGACCTGCGAATTGCCGGTGCGCCGCGATCAACCGCACCCCATGACCGGCTTTCGCACCGTCGTCGAGTCGCTCGTTGCGTTGCACGAAGTGCCGGAGGAACGCTTGGACGCCGACCGTGCCTACGGACTGTCCGCGCACCAAGTCACCCCAGCCCACGCCGAAACAGTACTGAACGAATTGGCCGGAGTGAAAAAACTGGCGCTTGGCCAAGTGGCGGACGCCTTCGACCCGCGCATACAGGCAATCGTCGACAACTGGCCCACCGCCGTAGACGGCTCGCGCGCCGTGGCACTTGGCCTGCCCAAGCCCCCGCCTCTCAAGCAGATCGTTGAGCAGTATCTCGAGACTTTTGGGCAAGCGGAATAAACCATTGCCGGTCGGCAAGCATTCGCGCAGTCTGCCGTCACGAATTCTAATGCGACATAAGCTGATCAAATCCAAACTCTTTGTCCGGAACCGTCAACGTCTTGCCGAGCAGATGGCACCAAATTCGCTTGCGGTGGTGAATGCGAACGATGTGCTCCCCACCAACGCCGACGGCACACTCCCCATGCAGCCCAATGCCGACTTGTTCTACCTCAGCGGCATTGAGCAGGAAGAAAGCGTGCTTATGCTGTTCCCCGACTCGGCAGAGGAGAAACACCGCGAGATTCTGTTCCTGCGCCAACCCAATGAGCATCTGCAAATCTGGGAAGGCCACAAGCACACCAAGGCCGATGCCCAGAAGATTTCCGGCATCAAAAACATCCATTGGCTGTCGGAATTCCCAGTAATGTTTCGCTCGCTAATGTGCGGAGCAGAATCTGCCTACTTGAACAGCAACGAATACAAACGAGCCCAAGTCGAAGTGGAGACGCGCGACGCTCGGTTTATCCGCCAATGCCGGGAGGATTTCCCACTACACACCTACCACCGGCTCGCCCCGTTGTTGCACCGATTGCGTGTGGCCAAGACGGATATCGAACTGGAACTTATTAAAGAAGCGGTGGACATCACAGCAAAAGGATTCCGCCGAATGCTGCGTTTTGTGAAACCCGGCGTAACGGAGTACGAGGTGGAGGCCGAGTGGGCGCGCGAGTTCATTCGCCGTCGGGGAAAGTTCGCCTACACGCCGATCATCGCTGCGGGTAAAAACAGCTGTGTGCTGCACTACCTGCAAAACGATCAGATTTGCAAAAAAGGCCAGTTACTGCTGATGGATGTTGGGGCCAGTTACGCCAACTACAACGCAGACATGACTCGCACCATTCCGGTGAGCGGGAAATTCAATCGCCGTCAAAAGCAGGTTTACAATGCCGTTCTTAGAGTGTTGCGAGAGAGCATCGCCGGGGCCACCGTCGGCAAACTACACAGGGATTGGACGAAGGAATCCCAATCTCACATGAACGAGGAACTTCTCAACCTCGACCTGCTCAAACCCGGACAAGTGAAGAAGCAAGATCCCGACAACCCAGCCTGCCGCAAGTATTTCATGCACGGTCTTGGCCACCCTCTTGGCCTTGATGTCCATGACGTCGGGAATATGAACACCCCTTTCTCCCCCGGCACTGTGCTGACCGTGGAGCCAGGCATCTACCTCCCTGATGAAGGATTCGGCGTCCGACTTGAGGACGATATCGTCGTGACCAAGGACGGCCCGATCAACCTCATGGCCAAAATTCCGATCGAGGTCGGGGAGATCGAAAACATAATGAACCGATGAGGCAACTCACAGCAACCGTTTGTATTCTCTACATGCTACTGTCTGGCGTGCGCGCTGATAATTTTGACAAGAATCAACTCATCGCGTGGTGTATTGTGCCATTTGACGCAAAACAGCGCGGGCCGGCAGAACGTGCCGAGATGCTGGTGCGGCTTGGGATCAAGCGAGTTGCTTACGATTGGCGAGCGAAACACGTAAAGGAGTTCGAAGAGGAGATTCTGCAGTACAAAAAACATGGTTTGGAGTTTTTCGCATTCTGGGGTGAGCACGAGGATGCCTTCCGGTTATTTCAAAAACACGGAATCCACCCTCAAATTTGGCAAATGTTGAGGAATTCGGATGCCTCAACACAGAAGGCGCGTGTTAAAGCGGCTGCCACCGCCATGCTGCCGTTGGTAAAACGAACCAGACAATTAGGCTGTGATCTCGGCCTGTACAACCACGGCGGCTGGGGAGGCGAACCGGCCAACCTCGTGGCTGTATGCAACTACCTGCAAAAACATCACAGAGCAAAGCACGTGGGCATTGTATACAACCTGCACCACGCCCATGGGCATATCGCGAATTTCGAGAAATCGCTGAAACTGATGCTACCTCATCTGCTTTGCCTCAATCTCAACGGGATGAACGAAGAAGCCAATCCAAAGATTCTTCCGCTTGGCCAAGGGGAACATGAACTGGCAATGCTTAAAATCATTTGCCGATCAGGGTACAAAAACCCGATCGGAATCCTCGATCATCGCAGTGACACAGACACCGCAGTTGCTCTCCGCGAAAATCTCGACGGCTTGGATAGGCTTCTCAAAAAACACCTAACAGAGAATCCCCATCATCCGACAAAGTAAAAAAACAGGGCAGCTCTAAAGCCGCCCTGCCATGAATGGAGTGTCTACTGGATCAGCAGTAGTTACCCGAGCAATCGTAACGCCGATTGCGGCAGCATGTTGGCTTGAGCCAACATGGCGGTACCTGTTTGCACCAGAATGTTGTAACGAGCAAAGTTAGTGCTCTCTTCCGCCACATCCACATCCTTGATCCGACTGCTAGCTGCCGAGATATTCTCGCTCGAAATGGACAACT
>DASCOW010000134.1:0-2150 GCA_036012205.1 Verrucomicrobiota bacterium | reverse complement strand
CATCCCGAATGCCGACGAGGCGCATGGCCTGCTGCTCGACTGCACGTTCGCCGGATATCCGGGCAACGTGAGTTTCTTCGAGAAACAGGGCAACCTCCACGGGTTCGAGGCATTCCAAAAATCGTCACTGGAACTGGCTACCAGTCAGGGTTACGCGAAGCAAAAAATGGGACTTTTCCCCTCTGGGTTAAATTACAAAGACGACGGTTTCCTTAAGTATTTGAAGAAAACAGAGGCAAAAAAGGGTGAGCGGTTCCGTGCCGAGGCGGTGCTGTCAGAGATTGAAGAACTGAGTTCAGGCGGGTTGCTTGATGATCGGACCATCCTATCTTTCACGATCAATTTCGAGCCCAACCAGACGGAGTTCAGCGCGGTGCAATACGCGGCCGAGTTCACCCGTCTGATCGAGACTGCGGACAAGTTCGGCAACGCCGTGGTTGCCATCCGTGGTCATGCAGATCCGACCAAGACACTCATCGACTTGATCAAGGCTGGCAATGCCAAGGGCACGCTGAGGCGCAGTGGTACACGAGGCAACTATAGCTACTCACTCAACGGACGTGCTCTTGACCTGAACAACACCGACCGCTTGGTCGACGCTATTGGGGCCGGCGACTTCGACGGAGTGGAGCAACACAATCCGCGGCGCACCATGCAGGCTGCGCTTAACCTCTCCCGCAAGCGGGCCGAGTCAGTAAAAAAATCGGTCAGTGAGTACGCCAAGGGCAGGGGGCTAGAACTAGATCTGTCGCAGATTCAGCCACAGGGAGTTGGTATCGCTGAGCCATTCATCGCCAAGCCGCGTTCCGTGGCTGAGGCCGGGCAAAATATGCGGGTCGAGTTTCGGCTGATCCGTGTCTCTGCAGAGGTGACACAGGAATCGGACTTTGACTTTTGACGCAAAACGAAAGTTGATTGCATGAGTAAATACATAAAACATTTTGGCGCTTGGCTCGGTGTGGTGCTGCTTGGTTGTGGTGCTGCACCGCTTGGCCAAGCGGAGGTGCAGGTAACTGACAACGTTGTCGTGGTGGTCGATGCTTCCGGTTCGATGGGCCAGCCGATGGGCAACGCGGGGGGGGACCGCATGTCGGTGGCCAAGGACGCACTGAAACAGGTACTCAACCAGATACCGGAAACAACACACATTGGGGTGCTCGTCTTTCCAAAGGGCAACTGGGTTTATCCGCTTGGCCCGCGCAAGGAGAGCATGTTGGCCGGGGCAATCGACAGCATCCGGTCCGGAGGCGGCACGCCGCTTGGTGGCTATATGAAATTGGGTGCGGACGCGTTGTTGGAGGCACGCCGGAAACAGTTTGGGTACGGCACCTACCGCCTGCTCATCGTGACCGATGGCGAAGCCGGCGATGAGCGGAAGGTTGAGGCCTTTACACCGGACATTATCTCAAGGGGTGTCACGATCGATGTCATTGGCGTGGATATGGAGGCACGCCACACACTCGCCACCAGGGTGCATTCCTACCGCAGCGCCGACGATCCGGAGTCGCTCAAACAGGCCATCACCGAGGTTTTTGCAGAGGTGACTTCCGGCGACACAGGCCAAGGAGGCGAGAATGCATTTGATCTGATTGCGGACCTGCCGGAAATCACCGCCTCGGCCATGCTCAAGTCGCTCTCCACATCGGGAAACCAGCCGATCGGCGAGGCACCTGCCATGCGTTCCGCGGAGGCACCCCAGCCCCGATCCAACGTACCACCGCCTGGACAGTCGCGACCTACTGGGGCGGATGAAAGTGTTGGCCTTGGTCTGCTTTGTTGCCTGTTCGGATTTATCTCTCTGGTAATTTTCGGCATCGTCAAGGCTGTCAAGGGTAACAAAAATTAATGTCTGAGGGTAACGGTTCCAAGGGATGCATCATTGCCGTGGTATGGCTGTTTTTGCTGGCCATTCTCGGTGGGGCGGTATGGTTTTTTTACACGAAACCAAAGGGTGATCAGCTAAACCAAGTCACCGGCTCCTCCAGCCAGTATAAACACGAGATCACTATCTCAGCTGACTTGTTCAGTGGATACGCCGTGCTGCGCTCCTCTCAAATACGCGACAATCTCAAGCCGAAAGGAATCCGGTTGACCGTGGTTGATGACGGCGCAGATTACGCTGCCCGACTCGAGGCGCTGGAGGATGGCGA
>DASCOW010000133.1:0-3445 GCA_036012205.1 Verrucomicrobiota bacterium | reverse complement strand
TGATCGGAATCCATTCCGTACCGTCGTTGCGCTCCAGTCGTGTGCCGTTGACGCGGTAGCTGACCTGGTTGCCGTTAGCCTGGTCGATCCGGATGACGTCGAAGAGATCGTCCCGGATTAGCTTCGGCTCACCCTTGGCATTGGCAATGTCACGCCTCCAGTGTTTGGCCGCGTCCAAGGCGACGATAGTGTAACTGGCGGCTGAGGCCGATGCCTTGTTGTGATGATAGACCACGGAGAAGAACCGTGTTGCACAAGTCAACAATACCGCGAATAGCGCGACGTAAACGAGGCAATCGATGAGCGATACGCCGGCTTTGCTGCGGGTTCTGTGGCTGCGAAGTTTCATTTCAGTTGCACAACGCGTTCGACCCGGCCCCATTTGGCCAATTTTTTTGGCATCCAAGCCAAGGTTAGTTTCTCATCCTGCACGCTCAGCACAAACTCGCCCTCGGGCAGATTCTGCACCGCCTCGCCCACCGGCTTAATGCGGTGTTCACCGGTTGTGTATTTTCGGCGTTCACCGGCGAGCAGCACATCCATCTCGCCATCGATCAGTTGTAGGGCCACTGCCTCGAAGTAATGCCGACGAGCCAGATCAAGGCCGCCGGAGCTCGAAACGCTTAAAGGAATGAACACCAGTGCCAGGACCGTGAGGGCGATCGCCACGTCCAGTTGCAGGAAGGCCAAGCGCTTGGCCAAGCGGGTTGTGCCGCGAATGTTCATTATTCTATGCCTTCAATCATCGTGATCAAGGGTAGAAAAAACATCGTTGCAATGCCCAGCACACAAAGCCCGTTGAGCAGGGTCAAGAAGGTGAACGCGTAGTAAAAGGCGGACTGTTGTTGCTTATATGCCAGCGCGGACAGGTAATTGGTCCATCCTTCCAAGGTTTCGCGGAAGGTAGTGCTGCCGTGCCCGGCATTCTCGACTCGCCAGGCGAGGTCTGCTCGCCGGTCGAACCGGCGCATCGCCTTGGCCAATGGCTGGCCGCTGCGCAGATCATTCGCCGCCTTGGCTGCGCGACCCCGAACGACGCTGTTTTTCGTGGCAGCAGCGGCGGCCTCGATCGCCTCCGCCTCGGCTACGCCGTTGTCGAGCAGTTCACAAAAAATCCAGATGAAGTTGCGCTTGATCCGGTTACGGCGCCAAGGCATCAGCCAGGCCAGCCGGCCGAACAACCGGTTCAGGAGCGAACCAGTGTCGTGGGAGGCCGAAAAACCAAAGAGGTGCGCCACTGTCAGGAAGGCAACAAAGAGAATCAGCAACGTCGGAATAACCATAGCCAGGCCGGTTTCATACCAACCCATTAAAAAAACTGTAATCTCAGGCAACCCACCCCCCGTCATATCGTAAAACACATTCTTGAATTTTGGCAAAATAAGAAGAAGTACGCCGGAGCTCATCATCAGAGTAGTGGGGATGAGGATGATGAGGCTCGATGAAAACAGCTTGAAGGAATTCTGCGCCTGCGACACGCCATCCTCGAGGTGTGCCCGGCTCAGCTTGGCCAGCAGTTGCGAGCTGCGTTCGTTGCGCGCCAGTTCCATCGCGCCAAAGACCTCACCCGGCAGCAGGGAATGGAAAACCCGCAGACTCTCGATGAAGCTGCGGCCGCTCTGCATCAGGACGTTCAGGTGGCTAAACTTTCGTGCATAGGGAACTCCCCCAACGCCAGGTCCGCCCAGTTGCTTGAACAGGTCCTCCGGATTCCTGCCTGTGGCAACGGCTAATTCGTTCAACTCAACGACGAGGTTGGCACAGTCGATCCGTCGAAAGGGAGCGCTCAGAACAAAATAGGCAACGGCCCCAACCCAGATCATGGTCACCAGAGCACCAAGCCAGATGTAAATAAACGCTGTTGTTGAAGCTAGATCCATTGACGTAAAATACCATTCATCACTATCCTCCGAGATTCTCGATCATTCTGATAAGATCAGCAGCAAA
The DNA here is from genome assembly GCA_036012205.1 of Verrucomicrobiota bacterium. GTDB lineage: Bacteria > Verrucomicrobiota > Verrucomicrobiia > Limisphaerales > UBA1096 > UBA1096. The sequence goes on along the minus strand of DASCOW010000133.1, from coordinate 1,498 downwards.
GGAAATCGTGGGAATAAAGAATACAAGCAACAGCAGCCCAATCAGTAAAATGTTGACTGGGAGGAAGCAGTAGAGGAACGCCTGCATCTTGCTCTCGGCACGGCTGGTGTAAATGGTCCGGGCGTGGCCGAACCCTGCGGTAACATCCTCGCCGGCCTGCGCGACGATCCAGTTGAAGAAGTCCGGGATCGTTCGGCATCCTTTTGAGGCCGAGTCATAACCGGCATGGCCCTCGGCGAGGTTCTGCTCGATCTGTGCCAGGTCGGTCTCCATCGCCGAGCCGGACTCGAGCTTGCGAACCATCCCGATCACTTCGGGCAGTCTTGCCCCGGAGGCCAACAGGGCCTCGGACAGCCCTGCGTACTGTGCCAGTGCGGCGTCCCGCAACATCGGGATTTTCCAGCTGAAATAACGCCGCATTTTCTGACTACGCAACACGATGACATAAAAAATAAAACCCACCGCAAAAACTCCCATGGGGAAAATGGAACTCCAACTACTGCGAAAAAATCGGGTCGTCGGGGATTGCAAGGCCTCGGATCCTCCTCCAAAGGTTAGAATGCCTACATCTTTTTTAAGCATCGATATGAGAAACGCTATCAGCCCTGCGACCAGCAAACCGCAAACAAGGATCAGCATCGGGTAGATGGCTAGGCCTCGAAGGCGGGTCACCAGCGTGCCGATGCGTTCGTAATAGTCGGCCACACAGCTCAACACCTTGGGCATGCTTTGGCTTTCCTGGCCAAGGACCAGCAGCCGCTTGTAGGTGTCCGGCAGATCGAGCCCCTCGACCGCCTGTTCAACGGTCTGGCCCTTCTCGAGACGTTCACCGAGTTGGCCAAGCTGATCCTTCAACCGGGAGTCGCTCATCGACTCGGTCATCTTTTTCAGCCCGGACTCGAGCGGGATGCCGGATTTGAGCATCCCGGCCAACTGCCGGTTTACGAAGGCAAGTTCCTCAGTGTTCATAGTTGTAAGTGTCGATTGATTTCAATTTCGGTCGTCAGTGCTTGGTCAAGCAGGTCGTCGCGCGATTGTTCGAATGACAGGTCCGGTTCGAGCTTGGCCAATTGCTTGGCCTCGATCGCCCCACGGTTAGCTTCATTCATTCTCAACATTTCCAAAAAGGGCACCCTGCCGCGCAGGCCGGAGCCGAAGCAGGTCGTGCAGCCTTTGCCGGAGCAATCCGTGCACAACTTGCGCACCAGCCGCTGGTTGAGGATCAGCCGCAACTGGCTGGCCACGAGGTTGGAGTCGTCTGAAAGAGCGTTCAGTCGTTCGACCACTCCCCGGCACGAGCCGGCGTGCAGCGTCGCAATAACGAGGTGGCCGGTCATCGCCGCGCGCAGGGCGATCGCCGCGGTTTCCTCGTCGCGAATCTCGCCAATCACCAGCACCTGCGGATCCTGCCGCAGCAGATGCTTGAGCGCCTTGGCAAACGTCAGCCCGCGCTCGAGGTCGATCTCAGTCTGCATGATGCCGGGGATGACGCGCTCGA
>DASCOW010000132.1:0-19182 GCA_036012205.1 Verrucomicrobiota bacterium | reverse complement strand
GTGCTGGTCAACCTCGAGACATAACCCTCCTCCGAGCCGTGATTCCACCGCTGCGAGTTGTGTTCATGGGTACGGCGGATTTCGCCTGTCCCAGCCTCGCGGCACTCGTTGACGCACCCGGCATCGAACTCGTCGCCGTGGTCACTCAGCCGGACCGGCCAAGGGGCCGTCAACTCACCCTTCAGCCACCGCCGGTCAAGATCGAGGCCGAGTCTTGCCACCTCCCCGTACACCAGCCGGAACGACTTCGCAGAGACATCGGTTTCCTCGAGCAACTCGCCCTCGACCTGATCGTCGTCGCAGCCTACGGCCAGATTCTCCCGCAAAGCATTCTCGATCTCCCGTCGCGTGGTTGCCTAAACGTCCACGGCTCTCTTCTCCCTGCCTACCGGGGCGCGGCGCCGATCCAGCGAGCCCTTCTCGATGACCAAGCCGAGACCGGCGTCACCATCATGCAGATGGACGCAGGCCTTGATACCGGCGCGATGCTCAGCAAAGTCGCCACGCGGATCGAGCCAAGCGACAATGCGCAGACATTGCACGACCGCTTGGCCAAGCTCGGTGCCCAATTGCTGTTTGAGACGATTCCCCGCTACGTCGCGGGTGAAATGATACCCGAACCGCAGGATGAATCCCGGGCAACGCACGCTGCCAAGATCACCCGTGATATGGGTCGTATTGATTGGTCACAGACGGCAACTCAACTTTGGAACCGCGCGCGCGCCTTCACCCCCTGGCCCGGCGTATTCACCCGACTCGACGGCAAACGGCTCAAGCTGCTTGAGGTTGAGCCTGTGAAAACCACCGGTATCGAGCCGGGCCGCGTTGGCCAAGCGGACGTCAACGCCATCGTTGTTGGATGCGGCGACGGGGCACTCCGCATCATCCGCCTGCAAAAAGAGGGATCCAAGTGCCTGAGTGCCGCCGAGTTCCTCGCCGGAACCCCGCTGCTGGCCGGCACGCAGCTTGGCTGACAAAAAAGCCGCTTGGCCAGGGACGGGTTTTGGCCGACATTCCCGGCGTGGAAACTGTTGCTGAAACAACCCTGCCCGACGCCAACGGTCGCTTCGGCGAGTACGGCGGTCGCTACGTTCCCGAGACGCTCATGCACCCGCTGCAGGAGCTTGAGGATGAATATTTCCGCGCCCAGCACGATCCCGAGTTTCAAAACGAATTGCAGTATTACCTGCGCGAGTTCTGCGGACGCCCCACGCCGCTCTACCACGCTGAGCGGCTCACCCGCGATCTTGGTGGTGCAAAAATCTATCTCAAACGAGAAGACCTGCTGCACACCGGCGCACACAAGATCAACAACGCTATGGGGCAAATTCTTCTGGCCAAGCGCATGGGCAAGACTCGAATCATCGCCGAGACCGGCGCGGGCCAGCACGGTGTGGCCACCGCCACTGTTGCAGCGATGTTCGGACTCGAGTGCATCATTTACATGGGTGCGGTCGATTGCAAACGGCAGGCGCTGAATGTCTTTCGCATGCGCATGCTCGGCGCGGAGGTGGTGTCGGTCGAGGCCGGTCAAAAGACGCTTAAGGAAGCCGTCAACGAGGCAATGCGGGACTGGGTCACCAACGTCCGGGGCACCCACTACATCCTTGGAACCGCCTACGGTGCGCACCCGTACCCGGTGATGGTGCGCAACTTCCAGCGCGTGATCGGCGACGAGGCGCGCCGCCAGATGCTCGAGCAGGAGGAGCGGTTGCCCGATCACCTCATCGCCTGCGTCGGCGGCGGATCGAATGCGATCGGCCTGTTTTATCCGTTCGTTGGAGACAAATCGGTGACGATGACCGGCGTCGAGGCCGGCGGCGAGGGGATCATCGACGGCAAGCATGCCGCGCGATTCCAGGGCGGCGGCCTCGGTGTGCTGCAGGGCACGCGCTCATTTGTGCTGCAGGACGAGAACGGGCAGATTCAGCTCACCCACAGCATCTCCGCCGGGCTGGACTATGCCGCCGTCGGTCCCGAGCATGCCTGGCTGCGGGACGTCGACCGCGCCGAGTACACCTACGCCACCGACGCCGAGGCGCTGGCCGCGTTTCAGAAATTGGCCAAGCTCGAGGGCATCATCCCCGCGCTTGAGTCGAGCCATGCCATCGCCGAGGTTATCAAAGTCGCGCCGAAGTTGAGCGCTGACAAAATTATCATCGTCAACCTCTCCGGCCGGGGCGACAAGGATGTTGCACAGGTTGCCGAGATGGGTGTTTTCTGACACTGGGCCAAGCGCTTGGCTGATTCACGATGAACAAGCTTGATGGAATGCGGGTGGACAAATGGCTGTTCGTTGTGCGGCTGTTCAAGACTCGCAGTCAGGCAGCGGAAGCCTGCCGCACTGGCAAGGTGCGGCTCAACGGCTCCTCAGCCAAGGCTGCCAAGCTGCTTCACATCGGCGACACAATCAGCGTTCGCCAAAACCCGATCTTTCGCATGCTGAAAGTTATCGACCTCACCGGGAAGCGTGTCGGGGCTAGGTTGGTGCCCGACTTCGCCGAGGATAATACGCCCTTGACAGAGCTGGAAAAACTACGCCAAGCTAGACGCAAACACGGCGATCTGCACAGCAAAACATCTGGCCGACTCAGCAAACGAGACCGACGGCTGATCCACCGGTTCACCGACCGCGACCAAGCTTAAATGAGCGTGAACAAAAAAAGTGTGCTTGGCGGCTTCTCGAGAGCGGCGGTTTTCGTGCTGTGCCTTGGTATTGTGCTGCTCGTCGATACGTTCACAGGAGACTCGTTGACGAGGAGGTTTGGCATCGAGCCGCGCTCGCTCGCCGGCTTGGATGGCGTGCTGTTCGCGCCGTTGCTGCACGGCGACTTCGGCCATTACCTCTCAAACGCCATGCCGATGATCGTGCTGCTCGGTCTGCTCTTCGCCAACAGCAATTACAAGCCGTGGCGCTCGCTGGGCATCGTCTGGCTGCTGGGAGGCCTGGGCACTTGGCTCCTCGGCCGGACCGGCTCGACCCATATCGGCGCAAGCATTGTCATCTTCGGGTTGGTGACATTCCTGCTCTTCGCATCGTTGTTTTTGCGGAGTTGGCGCTCGGCCATCGTCAGTTCGGTGGTTCTGTTTTTTTACGGGGGAATTTTCCTGAACGTTCTCCCGCCGCTGCTCAACAGCAGCATGAGGGAGAACATCTCATGGGAGGGGCACCTCTCCGGCGCGATCGCCGGCGCGATCGCTGCTTGGTGTGTACGGGCAAAGTAAAACTTACTCGTACTGCTTGAGCACTTCAAAGCGTTGGCTGCCGCCGCTGTTTAGGTGCACGATGATTCCTTTCTTCAAGTCCTCATCCTCGAGTGCGGTCTTGAACGACGCCACCGAACCCACAGGAACGCTGTTGATGCGCGTCACGATGTCGCCGGGCGAGATGCCTTTCTCGGCGGCAACGCTGTTTTTCTCTATCGCAGTGACGATCACGCCCTCTTCATCCTCGGCCTCGAATCGCTTGGCCAAGTCGGGAGTGATCTCCTGCACGGTCATGCCGAGCAGCTTGGCCTGGGTGTCCGGCTTGTCCGCCGGCCGACTTGTGCGGTTCACGGCGGTGAACTCATCGGGGAACGCGCCGGTCTCGACCTTGATTTCCTGCGCCTCACCGTTTCGCATCAGGCCAATCTTCACCGAGTCACCGGCTTTCTTGTGGCGCAACTCGCGCTTGAGTTCCTCGGCCGACTTCACGCTGTTGCCATCAACGGAGGTGATCACATCGGCCAGCTCAAGGTCGGAGTTTTCCGCCGGGCCGCCGGGGACAAACTGCCGCACAACCACGCCATCCTCAACGCCTACGGCTAGGTCGCGGTAGTCGTCGTCCTCGCGCAGCGTGGTGATGCTTACGCCGAGCCAGGCACGGGTCACTTTGCCATCCTCGATCAGCATATCGGCGACGCGTTTGGCCAGGTTCACCGGCACGGCAAATCCGATGCCAGTGTTCATGCCTCGAATGAGCGTGTTGATGCCGATCACCTCGCCGTAAATGTTAACCAGCGGCCCGCCGCTATTGCCGGGGTTGATGCTGGCATCGGTCTGGATAAAGTCCTGATCGAACATCATCTGGTCGGAGAACACCCGTCGCCCCTTGGCACTCACATGCCCGACGGTGACGCTGTAGTCCAGCTCGTACGGTGAGCCGACCGCGATGGCGAACTCACCCACCTTGGTCTTGCTGGAGTCGCCCATCTTCGCGGCGGCCAGACCGGTGGCATCGATCTTCACCACCGCGATGTCGGACTCGCGGTCCACTCCGAGCACTTCGCCGTCGTACTCCTTGCCACCGTGGAAAACGATCTTCACCTTTTCGGCATTCTCGACCACGTGGCGGTTGGTGAGGATGATGCCGTCCGCGCGGTAAACCAAGCCGGAGCCCTGCCCGTCAAAGATCGGCTTGCGGGAGCGCGGCTTGGCCGGCGGCTCCGGCCTCTCCCCACGCTCCTCCTGTTGTCGCTCGAAAAACTTGCGGTACTCTTCCGGTAATTGATCGAAAAACGGGCTGTTGCCAAACGCCCCGCGCGCCTGCGGCTTGCTCGCCACGCGCACCACCACGACCGCCTCGGATACACTCTCGGCTACTTCGACAAACGCCTGATTGAGTTGTTGCGCCAGCTTGAGGGCTTCCGACGGCTCAGTCGCCCGGGTCGGTGTGCCTGCTGCCATGCCGCCCAACAGGCCGGCGCTCAAAATCGTCACTGCTATTTTCTTCATCATGTTGTTCATCTGTTAACTGCCTTCGCAATCTTCGCCGGACTTCGACTGGACTCAACCAAAAATGTTCAAAATTTTCAAACCGGGATAGGGAACCATGCAAGACTCAAACATACACGAAAGAACATGACACAGATGAATGCAGATTGTCAGGATAAATGATGATCCCGGTAATCCGTGAAATCCGTGTTTCAACTTGAACCAGCTCGCCTGCTCACTCTTTCGCGTGCATTTACGGTTTTTATCTGGATTCGCTCGACACCTGCCCCGGTCTGTGGATTACTTTGCCGAGTTTGGCCCGGCGCGCGCCGGGCCTTTTGCAGATGGACAGGGATTTGTTAGCCAAGGCCAAGTCGCTCGGGTTCTCCGACCGGCAAATCGCCCACCTCACCCAACGCACCGAGAGCGAAGTGCGCGCCGAACGCTACGCGCTTGGCCTCGTGCCCGGCTTTCGGTTAGTGGACACCTGCGCGGCGGAGTTCGAGGCGTACACGCCGTACTACTACTCGTCACACGACCGCGGCGACGACGAGGTGCAGCCAAGCGACACCAGAAAAGTGATGATTCTCGGCGGCGGTCCGAATCGGATCGGCCAAGGCATTGAGTTCGACTACTGCTGCGTGCACGCAGCCTTCGCGCTAAAGGAGGAGGGCCTCGAGTCGCTCATGGTTAACTCCAATCCTGAAACCGTCTCCACCGACTACGACACGAGTGATAAACTTTTCTTCGAGCCACTGACGCTCGAGGACGTGCTGCACATTTACGAACGCGAAAAGTGCTGGGGCGCGATCGCGCAGTTCGGCGGCCAAACCCCGCTCAATCTCGCGCTGGACTTGCAGGCCAACGGCGTCAATATCATCGGCACCTCGCCGCAGAGCATCGAGCGCGCCGAGGACCGCGAGATGTTCGCCGACATGCTGCACGCGCTCGACATCCCGCAGCCGCCCAACGGCCTGGCCACCAACGAGGTCGAGGCGCTCGAGGCGTCCGCCAAGCTGAGCTACCCGGTTCTTGTGCGCCCATCCTTCGTGCTCGGCGGTCGGGCGATGCAGATCGTTTACTCCGACGACGAGCTGCGCCAGTACATGCGCTCCGCCGTCGAGGCCTCGCCGGAGCGGCCGGTGCTGGTAGATAAATTTCTCGAGGACGCCGTGGAGGTGGACGTCGATTGCATCGCCGACGTTGGCCTTTACGATGATCCCGCCGCTGCCACCGTCGTCATCGGCGGGATGCTCGAGCACGTTGAGTTCGCCGGCGTGCATTCCGGCGACGCCGCGATGGTGCTGCCGCCGCACACGCTCTCGGCCGAGTTCATGGACACCCTGCGCCGCTACTCCGACGCCATGGCTCGCGAGTTGAAGGTGACTGGCCTGATGAACGTGCAGTACGCCATCAAGGACGGAACCGTGTACGTGCTCGAGGTTAACCCGCGCGCGTCGCGCACAGTGCCGTTCGTCAGCAAGGCGATCGGTCGGCCGCTGGCCAAGCTCGCCGCCAAGGTGATGACCGGCCAGACGCTCGAGCAACTTGGTTTCACGGAGGAACTAACGCCGAACTACTGGGCGGTGAAAGAGTCTGTCTTCCCGTTCAACCGCTTTCACGGGCAGGACATCCTGTTATCACCCGAGATGAAATCAACCGGCGAAGTGATGGGGCTGGACACCGACCTCGGCATCGCCTACGCCAAGTCGCAGATGGCTTCCGGCAGCTCACTGCCGCTTGAAGGGAGAGTGTTCATTAGTGTGAGTGATGCCCACAAATCAGAAGTCGCCGGCTTGGCCAAGCGCTTCGCCGACCTTGGATTCAAGCTCATCTCCACCACCGGCACCGCCGCCGTGCTGGCCAAGGCCGGCCTTGAGGTGGAGAGCATCCCCAAGCTGGCCGAGGGCCGCCCCAACACATTGGATTTGCTGAAAAACAACGAGATTCAGCTCGTCATCAACACTCCCTCCGGCGAGGCGCCGCGAGCCGACGAAATCAAGATTCGCACCAGCGCCATCTACACAAACACCCCGATCATGACGACGATCGGCAGCGCCAAGGCTGCGGCCGAGGGCATCGCCGCGCTGAAACGAAACGGCTATGGCGTCAAGTCGCTGCAGGAATACCTGTAGGGTAACCAAGTGCTTGAAAGCAAAACCGGGCGAGTAGTTACCAACTGGCTTCCTTGGCCTGCTGGCGGGTTTTTGGCCTCGTGAGCCGCCGCCAGCGCATTATGACGATGCGAGATCTCCCTCGCTTCAGGCATCGATCGATCCTCAAACTGGATATCAGCGGACGCGTCTCCACCCCACCTGAAGCAACCGTCAAGGGCGTTCCTGCGGCTTCGAAAAGGTGATCCTGGAACTGGATTGTTCAAGACGTATGCCCGGGCTATTTACTGGTAAATAGCCCAAGGCTGGGCGAAGCCGGCGAAGCCGTCCGATGCCGGATCGAACTTTTGGTAGGTGTCGCCGTAGTGGGTGAGGTGCATCTGGCCTCGAAGGCCGGCATCGAGCGTTTTCAACTGGTCATACGTGGCATGCACCACGCCAGGTTCGTGCAACTGACAATCGTGAAAGATGGCGTCCACGTTGTCCATCGGCAGTTGCTCGAAGATGAGCGGATCGAAACGTGTGTCGGCTGTGAAGATCACCCGGTCGTCGATCAGCAGGCCGGTAGACCAGAACTTCGAGCCGGAGTTGTCGCCCTCGGTCGGGATGTGCACGGTGCGAAAAATGAGAAGGCGAATGCCCTCGACCTCCGCCTCGTAAATTTCCCGTGGCATCTCGGCGATCTGGTTGGGAAAGGTGAAATCGGCCAAGTCATCGAACTGAAACGTGTTGTTCTCGCGATGCTCGCAGCCGCCGCGGAGGGTGCGTTCCCAAAGGAGTTCCTTGTACGATTCCGTGAGAATGAGCCGGGGTGTTTTGTTGACAACGTAGTGGCTGAATAGCAGGAGTTCCTCCAGGCCTCCAATATGGTCGGCGTGGCTGTGGGTGACGTGGTAGTAGTCGAAATCGCAGACACGGATGTCCCGGGAGGAGAGCACACGCGGGATGTTTGTGCCGACATCGACCAGCAGGGTCATCCCGTCCTTGGCGACAATCAGGCAGGTCGGGTCGTTTTGCCGGGCGAACGCAGAGCCGACACCGGGAAAACAAAGCGCCAGTCCTGACTGGCTCGCCTCACGAACGCGATCCAGTCCGTCTGCTGTGCCTGATTCAATTGTCTGTGTAACTTTCATCCCACGCATTGACACTACTTCTCGGGGGAAATAGGTATCCTTTTCGCTCAGTATTTTGCAACAAAAAAGGATTCGGCAGATTTCCGGGAATAAACCGGATGTGCTGTTGCTCTTGTGTGCAATGGAGGTTGACGCCATGAAATCCGGCGAGTAGCCTTTCTCCGAATGCCAAAATATGAGGCAAATAAAGCAATATAAGCACTATGAAATCAAAATCCATGAAATGGCTCGGAACCCTGTTGGGTTGCGTGAGTTTGGTTGCCGTGGTCAGCGCTATCGCCGGTCCGGTCAATGAAAAATGCCCGTTCAGCGGCAAGGCCATAAACAAGGATGCCACCTATTCGGTCGGTCTCTGCTGTGGTAACTGCCTGAAGAAATTCTCCAAGAATCCGGTGGGTTTTCTGGGCAAAGTGAAGGCGGTCGCAGTGAATACCACCTGCCCCATGAGCGGCAAGGCGGTCAATCCGGACTGCACGGCCACCCACAAGGGCGATGTGGTCGCGTTTTGCGGGGCAGGATGCCAGAAGAAATTCAAGGCCGATCCCGCAGCCATGATCAAGAAGGTCAAGTTCGCCCGCAAGACGGTGAACGACAAGTGTCCCATCAGTGGCAAGCCGGTCAATGTCAAGAAGACCTACTCAGTTGGTTTTTGTTGCAACAATTGCGCCGGTAAGTTCAAGAAAGACCCGGTCAAGAATATCGCCAAGGTCAAGTAACCGGCCTCAGGAAAAAGTTTCGAGACCGCCCCGGGCTCTGGGGCGGTTTTTTTCGTCCGGCCAAGCGCAGTGAGCGGGGCGGGTTGGCACGTGCACAAACAGACTGTAATCTCGTGTGGGATTTTGTTACAGCACGCGGCGGCAGGCTGTTTCACCGATGACAAATTCAAGCAAAAAACCTAGCTTCCTTTCGGCGATGGGGCGGCGCACGATGGAGCCGGCGATCTCGTGGCTGATGCGGATCAAACTGGAGCGGCCAAGGTTGATCTCACTGGCGGCCGGTTTCACCGACAATTCGATGCTGCCGGTGGCGGGAAGCCGGCGACTGCTCAACGAGTTGCTCGGCGACGCCGCCCTTGGCCAAGCGGCGCTGCAGTACGGCTCGACGGCGGGCGATGCCACGCTGCGGAAGCTGACGGCTAAGCGCATTCGGCAGCTCGACGGTAGTCCACGTGGCCAGGCGGCAAGCTGCGATGCCAAGCGCACCGTCATCACCCATGGTTCGCAGCAGTTTCTCTATATGGCCACGGAGGCGTTGTGCGATCCGGGCGACATTGTGTTGGTGGAGGACCCGACCTATTTTGTTTATCTCGGCATCATGCAGAGCCGGGGCGTCGCCGGGCGCGGCGTGCGGATGAACTCTAACGGCATCGACCTCGGCCATCTCGAGCAGGTGCTCGAGTCGCTCAAGCGTGACGGCAGTCTGTCCCGGTTGAAAGTGTTGTATCTCGTTTCGTATTACCAAAACCCGACCAGCCGCTCGACCAGCCAGCGGGTGAAGGCGGGCGCGCTGGAGTTGCTGCGCCGCTACGAGCAAGCGGCCGGACATCCGATTTACCTGATGGAGGACGCCGCCTATCGCGAATTGGGATTCGACGGCGAGCCTGCTCCGTCCGCGTTGGCGGTTAAGGGCGCTGCGGACCGCGTCATTTACTCCGGCACGTACAGCAAGCCGTTCGCCACCGGTGTGCGAGTGGGATTCGGCATTTTGCCAGAAGAGTTGCTGACGCCTGTGCTGCGGATCAAGGGCAACCACGACTTCGGCACGAGCCACTTGATTCAGCAACTCGTCAGCCGCGCGCTTGCCTCCGGCTTGTACGAGAAAAACCTGGCCAAGGTGCAGCGGTGTTACCGCGCCAAAGCCAAGGCGATGACCGACGCGATCCGCGAGCATTTTCCCGGGACCGTGCAGTGGGAGCAACCTGAGGGCGGCCTGAACGTCTGGGCCGTGCTGCCGCGCAAGGTGAACACTGGGATGAAGTCGCGCTTCTTCAAAAGAGTACTCGATCGCAACGTGCTCTACGTGCCGGGTGGCCTGTGTTACGTCGATGACCCGACGCGGGCCAAGCCAAGCCACGAGATGCGCCTCAGTTTCGGAGCCGCGTCCGAGTCCGACATCTGTGAGGGCATCCGCCGCCTTGGCCAAGCGATATGATTTGCTGGGGCGCCATCGTATGTTAAACTCCTGTTCGACGATGTTGGATGATCGACCCTACATGAGGCCGGAGGAACCGCGGTTCCGTGCGCCATCGATGCAGCAGCCGTGGTCCGGATGGGCCATTCTGCTAACGATCAACGTCGTGGTATTTCTGCTGCAGGTTATGATCGATCCCAACAGTTTGTCCGCGCGGGTGGACTTGTTCACAAAGTCGATTGTTGGCCGGTGGCTTGCATTGGACTCGGGCCAGATTTCATGGCTGTTGCCGATGCAATTGTTCACTTACCAGTTTTTGCATGGCAGTGTGATGCATTTGCTGATGAATGGCCTGGGCTTGTTTTTCATCGGGCGGGCGTTGGAGCCGGCGATTGGACGCCGCGAGATTATCGGATTGTATTTGGTCAGCGGTATAATCGGGGCGTTGTTTCAACTGGGGTTCGCGGCGCTGTTTCCAGATCAATTTGCCGGGCCGATGGTGGGAGCCAGTGCGGGGGTGTTCGGTTTCATGGGAGTGCTGGCGCGGCTGTTTCCGCATCGCGAAGTGTATTTGCTTCTGTTTTTCATCCTGCCAATCCGGTTGAAACTCCACTGGGTATTCTGGGGAAGTTTTGCCATCGCCATTTTTTCCATTTTCACAGTGATTCGAACCGAAGCGGGGGATTCGGTCGCTCACGCAGCACACTTGGGCGGGCTGTTGTACGGTGCGTTTTACGTGGCCAAGCTGGTTCGGAACGGCGGGTTGATGCGGTTTTTGCCCGGCATGCCCCGGATCCGGTTCATCTCAGATGATCCAGCCGAGGGTTCGGGCGCCACGCGGCGGCGCAACTGGCGCAAGCCGAAGGTGGTCGATGCGGCCGAAGTGGCCGAGGGGGATTTCATGAGTCGCGAGGTAGATCCCATTCTCGACAAAATTTCCAAGCAGGGCATCCACAGCCTGAGCGAGCGTGAGCGTAGGATTCTCGACAAGGCACGGTCGAGGATGTAGCTGGGCGCTTTGCCAGGTTTATTCCCCGTTGTTCAGCAACTGGACGTAGTTGCGGATCTTGTCGGCGTTGGCGGTTTTCAGCGAGAACTCAGGCGGATAGAGTGCCTTGCCCATGAAGCAGCGTTCGTTGCGGAACCCCATTTTGCTCTGCACTGGCGCGCTGCCGGTCAGGTGATATTCCCTGGCTCCGGTTTCACGCATGATGCGCGGCAGGTTTTTCTCAGTGATACCGGCGCCGGGCATGATGATGATGTCGTCGCCGGCGCGGCGCACCAACTCGGCGATTAACTCCACCCCCTCAAGCACCGATGGCTCCTGTCCGGAAGTAAGCAGTCGCTCGACACCCAGGCCGATGATGTCGTCGAGGCTGCGGAACGGGTCGGCGGTGACGTCGAACGCGCGGTGGTAGGTCACCTCGAGCGGTCGGGCGAGTTCGATCAATTGGCTGGAGCGCTCGGTGTCGATGGTGCCGTCAGCATTCAGCAGGCCGATGACCACGCCGTTGATGCCCATTTCCTTGAGCGCGACGATGTCATGCTGCATTACGGCGAACTCGTCGTCGGAGTAGAGGAAGTCGCCGCCGCGTGGTCGGATGATGACATTGACCTTGATGCCGACTTGCTGTAGCGCGTGGTACACTGTACCCAAGCTGGGGGTAGTGCCACCCTCGAACAGGTTCTGGCACAGCTCGACGCGGACCGCGCCGCCTTGTTCCGCTGCGATGGCCGAGGCCACCGAGTCGATGCAAATTTCAAGAATGGGTGTCTCGCTCATGGTTTGTTCCCCTTGGGCAAGCCTAGCAGGGTGATAGGTCAGGGCGAAGAGGAAACTGTTTTTCATCGCGTGCGCTTGACCAGGCGTTATTCTGCGGAGGTGCTGAAGTGGGTGACAGCGGTCGCGGTGCTTGGCTTGGTGGGATGCTCCCTGCTGGGCAAGTGGGGTGGTGCCGTGCGGCCCATGGCCAAGCCGGGCGGTGGGACGATGGTTGACCCGGTGGCGTTTCGCGTGGAGGGCAAGGTGGTGCGCACGAATGTGCGACTCAACTTTGTGGTGCTTGACTTTGGTCTGCAGGGGTTGCCGGCGATCGGTCAGCAGTTCACCATTTATCGGCTTGGGAAGAGGGTTGGCCAAGTGCGCGTGTCCGGCCCGGCTTGGGACACTTATGCCGTGGCGGACATTGTCGAGGGGGAGATTTGGACCGGCGACGAAGCGAAGCCGAAGTGATCGTCGTCAGTCCGGCGGGTTGGCCCCGGCCTTGGCCTCTGTTTTTGTGATGTTGCGTCCGCCGTGCTCGCTGCTGTACGGCGAGTGGAGGTTGAAGTAGATGCCGCAGAGCGGGGTATCGCCCTCGCTCTGGCTGAGCATGATCGTGATTTCCTTATCCAGGGCAATGCCGTGGCGCATGCCGTCGGCGCGGTTTTCATAGGCCTTGATCGACTTGAGCATGAGGCGTTCGATCGCTTCGAGGCAGTCGTCTGGCGTCTTGAAAACACAGACAACGTGACGGTCGTACGACAGCATCGCCGCATCGATCTCCGGCCGGAATGTCTCGATGGTCAACTCCATTGGTGCCACGGAAAGTTAGCCCCGAACGCGCCGATGTAAAAACAAAAGCGCGCTCAATCGGCGGTGTCGGTATCGCCGGTTTCTTCACGCTCGCGGAGGCGGCGGAACAGTTTGCGGACGTCCAGCGCACCGCCCACGATGACCAACACGGACATCACCGCGAAGAGGCCGCAGGTGCCGATCAGGGTCACTTTCCAAACGCCTTCCCAGCCGGTTTTCCGGAACAGGATAATCATCCCGGCGGTGATCACCGCAACGACAATTGCAACTAGCACCGTCCGGAGCAGGGCAAACACCCACGACGGCACGATGGACTTGGGCGGCGGAGGCATGACGGGGGGTGGTGTTACCGACGGGATCACGGGTTGTGCGCCGGGGTTGAGGGGTGGGGTGAGTTCGTCACTCATCGGAAGGCTCCCTTGGTTTGCGGTCCGGGAAAATCATTGAACCAAGGATGAACACAAACAGCGTGAAGCCGATCGTCATCAACCCGACTCTCTGACCTGAAAGCAGTTTGTAGATCGAAACCGTGCCGCCGGCTTGCGGCTCGAAGCCATCTGGCCAAGCTCTAACCGTGACTGCATCCGGATCGCTGCTCCGTACTTCAACGGCGTGCACCTGGCCGGCTGCGTCGCTCACCACGGCCGTCCATCCTTTCAGCCCGTTAGGGTTCCACGGCTTGGCCTGCTCGAATGGTGTCATCAGAAAATCATAGACCATGTCCCGGACGAAGGATTCCTCCACCGCTTCGGGTTCCTTGAACGACTCATACTCGACCGTTTCGTCATAGGCGGCCGTGATGGTTTGTGCGGGGATGCTTCCCGGAATCCAATGGTGAACGGCCTGCTGCACAGGGCCAAGGCCAATCACGGCCGTGATGCCGGTTACCAGCGCTAGCACTGCCCCGGTAGAGCTGGCCCGTTGCCAGTAAAGTCCACCCACGAGTAGCGAAAATGCGCCTGTAAAATAGATCGCGCCAGTTACCGCCATATAGTCCCAAATATCCTCCTCGCCGGTGTAGAACAGCCCCCAGTAGAGGATGTAAAGACCGATGAGCACGATGAGAATTCGGGTAATCTTGATCCGGGTCGGATTGTCGAGACGCTCCTTGAAAAGAGGCGCGATGATGTCCTGCGTGATCACCGTGCTCCAGCAAAGCAGATAGCCGTCGTGCGTGGACATGAATGCGGCGATCATCGCGGCGGTTAGCAGTCCGATTAGCCCCGGTTCCAAAATGCGCCCGAGAAAGATCGGCATGGCGTAAAGATTGTCCACCGCCTCGACATCGGCGTCCGTCGGCGAGAAAAGCTGCTGCAAGTCCGGGGCCTTAGTCATCACAAATACAAACGCGCAGACGCCAAGCAGGTTCGGGATGATTATCCGGATGGCGAACGAAATGGACGACCAGGTGTACTGTCGCTTGAGCGCGGTGGTGCTCTCCATGGCCAGGGCGCGGGCGACGGCCGTAGGCCAAAGCGCACAGTTCACAATGCCGAGGAAAAACATCCATGCGACATACTCAAAACCGAAGCTGCTGTCGGCCGCGACCGGGTTGAACCCCGCCTCACCCTTGTGAGTGCGGACGGTATCGAAAAGATTATCCCAGCCGACACCTTGTTCACCAAAAATCGCCAGCCAGCCGGCCACAAGTATGCCAACCGACAGGATAACAAACTGGATGTAGTCGGTGATCACCACCGAGATCATCCCGCCGATGACCGTGTAGACGAGGACGAGCACCAGTAGCGCTGCCATTACGGCCTTGAGCGCGCCGCCGGTCGGATCCATGCCGGTGATACCGACGATAAACATCGCGCCCACCTTGAGAAATAACCCCATGTTCAGTAGTCCGCCGAACGCCAGCATCACGCCGCCGAGAATCCGTGTCCGGCGGCCGTAACGTTTCTCGTAATACTCGGGGATCGTCAGTACCTTGTGTTCGCGCAGTCGCACGACGATGAAGCCGGTCAGGCCGATGAGCAACGCCACCACGCCGGCGATGACCCCGATATGGAACGCCGCGAAGCCGGCTGTGAATCCTTTTTGCGCGCTGTACATCACCGTGATGAGGCCCATCTCGGTGCCGGTCAGCGTGGCAACGCCCAGCCATGTGCCCACCGCGCGCCCGGCGCTGACAAAGTTCGTCATGTTGCCGGCGTAGCGTTTGACGAAAAAGGCGATGCCGACCGAGAGCAGCAGATACACCGCCACGATCACCCAGTCGAGCGAGGTGAAGTTGGTCTGGCTGGTGGCGTTGGTGAGGGCGCTTTCCATTCGGCTCACTCCACGAGGAGCAGCCGAAAAAAGTGGGCTTCGCCGGCCGAAAGGTCAATCTCGACCTGCTGTGGACCATCAGTTTTTACGTCGACCTCCAGTATCGATTTCCACACCGCTTGGCCAAGCGCTGGGGTAGATTGGATTTCGATCAAGCGTTCCTGTGCTGCCTCGAAAAAAAGGCTTATTTTACCGTTCGCCAGACTCACTCCGCCCAGTCGTAGTGCACTGGATGTGTCCTTGGGATCGGTGCCGGCTAGGTATTCACTGAGATTGGCCAAGCCGTCGCCATCGGCGTCCGCCGCCGCGTCGGCGGCGTTGTCGGGATTGAGGCCAAAGGCGGTTTCCCACTCGTCAGGCATGCCGTCTTCGTCGGTGTCGGCGACCTCGGTGGAGAGGTTGGCGCGGCCGGGATTCGGCGCGGCCGCTTTCCAGTTGATCGGATCGTTGGCGTACTTGTTGCCGGCGAGTCGCTGCAGCGTGGCACCAAGCCCGTCGGCTTCGCTTGGCCAAGGCGCGGTGTCACGGAAGGTGATTTCGTCCACAAGAATGTACGGTACGAAACCGGCGTCTTCGTGCTGCAAACCCTGCGGCGGGTCCGGTTTGTAGAGGCTCACTGTGTCGCCGCCGTTGGCGAGTTGTCCGCGCAACGGGCCAAGGATCGGCACGCCCTCTGGAATGCCGTGGCGCTTGGCCAAGCTTGCGGCTTTCTCGGGATCCTTCGCCGGGTTGAACTCGACCAGAACCACATAGTCGCCCGGCGGCAACTGGAAGTTTCGCGGGAACTCGAACGCCACGCCTCCGCCGATTTGCCACGTGTTCTCCGGGTGCAGAGGATCGTACAACGGCACGGTTGTGTTGGTGATGTTGCGTAGTTCGATGAACTCGTCATTCGGCGTTCCGGCACCGAGTGGCAGCGGGGCAGGGTGGTACATGATCTCGTGGATCACCACGGGACCAACCTTGGGAGCGGCGTTGGTTGCGCCGTCGCCCTTGCGGAAGGCCGACACGGAGGCTGGGCTGTCCACGCCGAATGTCGGCTTGGCCAAGGCGGCGAACTGGTCGCCGAGGCTGGTTTTTACGCGCCCGAGGGAGACGCCGTTTTGTGCCGCGCCGAACTCGATAATCGCGCGGTAGCCGGTCAATTGATCAAAGCCGTTCACCTCGGAGAGGATGACCTTGTCGCCGTGGGCGGAGTTGAGTGCGAAGCTATGATCGGCTCCCGGAGCCGGGTTGAACTGACCCTCATAAAATGCCATCAAACCGTGCGCCGCCAATGTCGTGTTGGAAGGAATCTTGAATTTTTTCAGGTTCGTCTCCGAGTTGCTGAACCACCAGTTTCCGATCTCCACTGGGTTGGGGGAGGGGTTGCGCAGCTCGATCGCATCCTCGAACGGCGGATCGGTGTGGGTAAGCACCTCGTTGATGAGCACGTTTTCCACCGGCAGATAATTGGACTTGCCCGGGGTGGGTGTAGTGGGGAATTTCGCAATTTTTGATGCACCATCGGGCAGTCGTCCCTCTGATTCGCCAAGGGTGGTCTTGGAAATTTCACGTTTGTCCAACAGCGACTTCGTTCGGCTGTATAGAGCGATCGGCTCGCCAAGGCTGGACAGACTGAAGCTGACATGGTCGCCGCCCTTGGCCAAGTCGCTGTCGGCGATCCATTTCACGAAGCCGCTCGCGTTGATGAAGTTGAGCGGCGGGATTTCAAACTGGGTGCGACCGATCGAGCTGATGTCGTCTGTCAGGTACAGCCCGTCCAGCCGGGACGGCAGCGACAACGGATTGTGCAGCTCGATCCAGTCGCTGCCTCGGCCGTTAGCCATCCACTCGTTGATGACGATGTTGGATGTGGAGGCCAGCAACGCCGCTGCCTTGTTCGCCTTGCCGGGAGTGGGGGAGTCAAGCAGTCTCCAGTCTCCGTTGGTGTCGCGGCCGATGGAGCGGTCGGTCACCTGGAAGCCGTAATTTACGCGGTCGATAATCTGTTCGCTGGCGTTGAACAGATACACCGTGCCATAGCTGCCATTTA
Organism: Verrucomicrobiota bacterium; assembly: GCA_036012205.1. Lineage (GTDB taxonomy): Bacteria > Verrucomicrobiota > Verrucomicrobiia > Limisphaerales > UBA1096 > UBA1096. Next base: position 2,226 of record DASCOW010000132.1, on the reverse strand, counting down.
GCGAGTGGCCGGTGTTCAGGTAATCCGCCGGGCCAAGCGCCGGGTCGCGCGAGCCGTTGCACCACACGAGCAGGCGGCCCTTGGCGCGGAGATTGACGTCGTTGGGGAAGCTCCACTGCCCCGGCTCGATTTGGTCGATGCTCAGGGTCATGCCGGCGAGATCGATGGACGCAGTTGAGTTGTTCCGAATCTCAATCCAGTCGCTGGTTCGGCCAAGCGGATCGATGACGACTGAGTCGTTGATGGCAAGAATCTCGTTGAGCTGCAGACCATCGGCCTTGGGCAGGTAGTTGGCTTGGCCGGGGCTGACGGTGGTGGTGAACGTGGTCCACGAGCCGGTGCCGTTTGGGTAGCGGCCTCGGGACTCGCCGTCCTTCTGCGTGCGGTAGCTCAGGTCGTCGAGTTCGGCCCCGTCCGGGTCACGCAGCAGGAGGGTGCCGCCGGCGGCCGGAAGGCGGAAGTCGAGGTGCCGCACGCCCGGCCGCTCGTCGGCGTTGAACACCGCGTAGCCGCCCGGTGCAATGTAGGAGTGGCTGCGATAGGTGAACTTGGCCAAGCCGGCCTCCCATGCCAGCCCAAACAGCGCCGCCGGCCGGCTATCCGTGTTGTAAAGCTCGACCCAGTCGTCTCCCCCCGGCGGCGCGGCGGCAACGAACTCGTTGAGCTTGAGTTTTTTCAGGTCGGCGACCGGCGTGGCCTTGTTCGCCTTGCCGGGGGTGGGCTGGTTGAGTGACCAATCAGCGCCGTTGCTGCCGCGACCGATCGAGTGGTCAGCCACCTGCAACCCGAAGCCCAGCACATCGATGCGCTCTCCTTCCGGATTGAACAGCGCGATGGTGTCGCCGTCGTTGTCCAGTGCGAAGCCGGCGTGCAGTCCGGGCGCCTCCGCGGCGTCATCCAGCCACACCACGAGATAGCCGTTGGACGGGATCACAGTGCCGGCCGGGAAGTTGAACTCCCGTGGCTTGGCCGGATTGTCGCTTAGGCTCCAGTTTTGCAGGTACACGCTGGTTCCGGCGACGTTTTTCAGTTCCACGTAGTCGGGGAAGGTGGGGCCGTTCTGCACCGAGGCGACATTCTCGGCGAGCACCTCATTGAGGATGACCAACGGCTGCGGGCCGCTTGGGCTTGGCCGGCCGGGGGTGCCGCCATTGGTCAGGCTGGCGCGCCAGTTGGCCGGCGAGTCGGGGTCGCCTTCCGGGTTGCTCAATACAAGCGAGTATCCGTCACCGTCCGCTTCACTTGGCCAGGCGCCACCGTCGTCGTAATCCACCGACAATACGGTTTCGCCGTTGCGATCGACCAGAGCCAGGCGTTCGCCTTTGTTCGAGAGGCTGCCTTCGTAAAGGCCGTCAAGCCGCACTCCGGGATGACGCCCGCGGAACGCCTCTACGTTGGCGTCGTTGATGAGCAGCAGGTACGCGCCGCTGGCCAACGGCGAGCTACCTTCGGCGAACTGGTACGTGATGCCGTCGAACGAAAAGCCGGACAGGTCCACCTCAGTGTCGCCGACGTTTTGCAACTCAACGTACTCAAACGCGTCGCCACCCTGCGGATTGTACATGATCTCGGTGATGCGGATTGGGGGGCTGCCATCGCCAACCATGAACGAGGCCTCGGTCAACGCGCTCCACGTGCCGCCATTGAGCGAGCGTGCCTTGATGTGGGTGCCAGCGGAGAGGGACAAGCCGCCGGCCTTGTCATATGGCTTGGCTGCAGCCGAGACGGTGCCGGTGAAACGCGTGCGGGGGTCGGTGCCATCGGTGGTGTAGTAGATGTCGCCCTTGGTTGAGGTCATGTTCAGTCGAAACCTGTCCGGCACTGTGCCGCCGAACTGGTTGAACACCGGTGCCGTATCGGAGGCGTTGAAATTGGCCTCCTTGAGATGCTGCAACACCGGCGCGCGCCGCTTGCGGATCCAGTTGGTCCCCCAGCTTTTGCTGAGGCTAACGGTGCCTTTGACCGTGTTGTAGAGTTCGTCGTAAATCCGGCGAATCTCATCATCCGTCAAGCCGCCACCGTTGAAGAAATGCTTGTGAACGCGGTCGGCAAAAATCATCTGGTATTCGGTGCTGACCTTGAGGCCGTTGAAGAGCTTAGCGATCTCGGTGCTGCCCCATGGCGGGTTGGTGTTGGAGAGCTGGTTCTTAATGGTGTTGTGGCTGGTGCTTTTGCTGAAAGTCCACTCGGCATCCCAGTTAATGAAGCGAAATCGGCCGTCCGGCT
>DASCOW010000131.1:0-6508 GCA_036012205.1 Verrucomicrobiota bacterium | reverse complement strand
TGGCGACGCGCCATCTCGACCGGATGTGGATGATGACCAAGGGCCTGCTCAGCGAAGGTGAGCTGCAGCGCTGGGCCTACGTGACCTATTTTGCCATCTGCCAACCGGGCGATGAGGAGGCGACCTTCGACAAGATGGCTAGGTTCATCGCCGAGTCGGTTCCCCAATTCCAGACCACCACTGGCAAGCCGAAGGGTTAAGCCGACTTGGCACTTTTCGGCCGCGTCCTCAAAAACTCCTTCAGCGCCTGGGCTGATTTTTTGCCGAAGCCGGGCACTTGCTGAATCTCCCCGAGGCTGGCTCTGCGCAGCCGTTGCACCGAGCCGAATTTCTTGAGCAGCGCAGCTTTCCGGCTGCCGCCGATGCCGGGCAACTCGTCAAGGATGCTTTCAGAGATTTTCTTCAGCCGCAGCTCCGCGTTGTAGGTGTTGGCGAACCTGTGCGACTCGTCGCGCACGCGCTGCAGCAGCTTCAGCGCGCCGCTGTCGAGGCCCAGCCGCATGGGGGTGCTTTCGCCGGGCCGATAAATTTCCTCGAACTCCTTGGCCAGACCGATCACCGGCACGCCCTTGAGGCCCAGTTTGGCCAGTTCCCGGCACGCCATGCCGAGCTGCCCCTTGCCGCCATCGATCAAAATCAGGTTCGGCATCGGGCGCGCCTCGCGCTGAAGTCGGCTGTAACGCCGCCGCACTGTCTCGGCTATGCAGGCGAAGTCGTCTTGCGCCACGACGCTCTTCATGCGGAACCGCCGGTACTGCGCTCGGTTCGGTTTGCCGTCCTGAAAACTGACCATCGACGCCACCATGAACGTGCCGCTGATATTTGAGATGTCGAACCCCTCGATGCGCTTGGGCGGCGTGGCGAGGCCAAGCGCCTGGCCAAGCGCGGCGAGGTCGCGCCCGGGATCGATCGCGCCGGGCAGCCTGACCGGCATGCGGGTGAACTTGCGCGACTTGCGCGTTGTCTCACGCAGGTCGCGGATCATGTCGCGATAGCGGGCGGCCTTCTCGTAGTCGCGCGCCTCGGCGGCTTGTTGCATCCCGGCCTCCAGTTCCTTTTTCCACTCGCCAGTCTGGCCCTCGAGATAATCGCACGCCTCGGCGACCTGCTGGCGGTAGTCGTCGAGCGACACCTTGTCGACGCACGGCGCGGAGCAATGCTGCAGGTGGCCGTAGAGGCAATGCTTGTAGTCGCGTTCCGTTGGCTGGAGCGGGCGGCAGCCGCGCAGGTTGAATTTTTTGCGCAGCATTGTGATCGTGCGCCGGCAAGCGCCACTGCTGACGAACGGGCCGAAGTATTTTGCGCCGTCCTGTTGTCGCACCCGCGTGAGGGCGAAGCGCGGGATCGGGTCGTTGAGGTTGACCTTGATGAGCAGGAAGTTCTTGTCATCGCGAAAGCTGACGTTGTAACGCGGCTTGAACTCCTTGATCAGCTTGCCCTCGAGCAGCAGCGCCTCCGGCTCGCTCTTGACGATGTGCACGTCGAAGTCCTCGATTGCCTCGATCAGCGCCGCCAGCTTCAAATCCCAGCCTTGGCGCCGCGACGGGTGGAAATACTGACTGACCCGTTTGCGCAGCGCCCGTGCCTTGCCGACGTAAATCACCGTGCCAAACCGGTCGCGCATGAGGTACACCCCCGGCTTGTGCGGGAGCTGACTCAGCTTGTCTCGGATGCGGTCGTTGATCGGCATGACGCAGGGAGGGGGAGTTTTAGGTTTCAATTTTCAATTTTCAAGCAAACCAGGCTGTGCACTTATAACTTCAAACTTGGGCGGAGACGTGGTAGCTGATGCCGCCATGGTTCTGCTAGTCGATATTGGCAACACACACACGCACGCCGCCGTGGCCAGCGGCGAGCGCATTGTGGCGGATGCCCAATTTGCGAGCGAGTCGCTCGCGCTTGGCCAGGCAGAGCGGCCGCTCGCCAGGCTGCTGCGCCTAGCCAAGGCCGACCGGCTAGCCGGCGCGGTGTTTTGCAGCGTGGTGCCCAAGCTCAACACGCCGCTCAAGCGACTGCTGCGCGGGCACTGGCAATGCGCGGCGTGGCAACTCACGGCCCGGACGGTCACCGGCATCGGCATCGACTATCCCAAGCCGGCAACAATCGGCGCGGACCGGCTGGCCAACGCTATCGCTGCGCACGCCCAGTTCGGCGCGCCGGTGGTGGTGGTCGATTTCGGCACGGCGGTGACGTTCGATGTTGTCGATGCGACGGCCAACTACACCGGCGGGATCATTGCGCCGGGCCTCTCGGCGATGACCGATTATTTGCACGAGAAAACAGCGCTGCTGCCGCGCATCAAAATCGCCGAGCCGGAGTCGGCGGTAGGCAAAGACACGCGTGGCGCGATGCTCAGCGGCGCGGTGCACGGCTACCGCGGATTGATCGCCGAGCTGGTGCGGCAACTGAAGCGCGAGCTGGGTGCGGCCCGGCTGCCGGTCGTGGCGACAGGCGGCTATGCGGCGCTGATGGCGGCCCGGCTGCCGGTGGTCCGGCGTGTTGAGCCGCTGCTCACACTGGATGGGCTGCGGTTGGCCGGTCTGGCGAACCGGCCGGCGTGGTGGCGGACTTGAACTCGATCGTCTCAGCGATGCGGAACTTCGGGTTGAGCAACTTGCGCGCCCGCGCGAACGCCGCGTCGCCCTCCTCGGTTTTACCGACCGCGTTGAGCATCACGCCGAGGTTGTGCCATCCCTCGCCAAAATTGTGATCGGCCTCGACGGCTTTGCGGTAGGAACGAATTTTCTCGTGCGGATTGCCGAGCTTACCCTGCAACACGCCGAGGTTGAACCACGCCTTGGCGAATTTTGGCGAGAGCAGCAACGACTGTTTGTAGGCGTGAATGGCCTCTGCATCTTCCTCGCGCCGCGCCTGTGCCACGCCGAGGTTGTACCAGGCCTCGGCATACTTGGGCGCAAGCTGGATGGCCTTTCGGTAAGCCTCAACCTCCTCGTCCGGTTGCTCCGTTTGGCCAAGCGCGGCACCGAGGTTGATCCATGCCTTGGCATCATGGGGATCAATCTCCGTCATACGTCGACACACCTCGACCGCCGCCTCGCCACCGGCCTGAAGTGTTCTGGCGGCGTGCGTTCGATGGTAGCTTTTAAACGACTCTGTGAATGCCTGCGCTGCCTCGGCGGTGCGATCCTCCTTCTCGTGAGTCAAACCGATGTTGAACCAGGCGCATGCGTCGTCGGTGGTCAGGCGTACCGTGTTGCGGTAGGCGGCGAAGGCGTTCTGCTGTTGCAGATTGATCGGAGAGTCCGGTGTGGCATCAGGATCACTGTATGAGTTGGGCAGTGTGTCGCGGAGTTGCAGCGAGATGGCGTCCGACTCAAGGCCAAGCGCCTGTCGGTACACGGCGATGGCTTCTTTGCGCCGTCCGCCCAGCCACAGCTTGACGCCGCGCTCGTGCAGTTCGGCCGACTTGGCCTGTTTCGCGTTCTCCGCCACAAACCGTGGCTAAGGAAAAGAGCGACGCCTCGCAAGGTTTTTCGGCGCAGAATTGACCTTGGTCAAGCGCTGCCCGATGCTGCCTTCGCCATGAAGGAGATGAAACTGAAGGAAGGTGACACGGCGCCGGGCTTCACCGCGCCGGTCAACGGCGACAGCGAAGTCTCGTTGAGTCAGTTTCGCGGCCAAGCGGTCGTGCTTTATTTTTACCCGAAAGACAACACGCCCGGCTGCAACAAGGAAGCGTGCGGCTTCCGCGATGCGCACGACAAGATCACGGCCAAGGCCGCGGTGGTACTGGGTGTCAGCGCCGACTCAGTGGGCCGGCACGACAAGTTCGTCGAAAAGTTCGAGTTGCCATTCACGCTTGTCTCGGATGAGGACATGTCGATCTGCGAGGCGTACGGCGTCTGGGGCGACAAGTCGTTCATGGGGCGGACCTTTCTCGGGATCAAGCGGATGACATTCCTCATCGATGCCGACGGAGTGATCCGAAAAATCTGGCCCAAAGTGAAGGTTGCCGCGCACTCTGGCGAGGTGCTTGAGGCACTGGACGAGCTTTAGGAGCGCGTGATTTTTTCCAGCGCACGGAGGCGCTGGTTGATTTCCGAGCGTGTGGTCTTGGTGATGCGATTAAGGCCGAAGCCCTCGCAGCAGAACGATGCGACCACGCTCCCGTAAAGGATCGCCTTCCGGATGTTGGTATCTATCGAGCCACCGGTCTTGGTGAGGTAACCGACTATCGCGCCGACAAACGAGTCACCCGCGCCGGTGGGATCCTCCACCTTGGCCAAAGGGAACGCCGGCGCCACGAACAAGCCGCGACGAGACGAGAGGATCGAGCCGTGTTCGCCCTTTTTCACTATCACATATTTTGGACCGAGCTTGTGCAGCTTGGGCAGGGAGGAGATTACATTGTCGTCGCCGGTCAACTGCTGCGCCTCGCTGTCATTGAGCACGAGCATGTCCACGCGCTTGAGTAAGCTGCTCAAGTCGTTCATCGCGACATTCATCCAGAGGTCCATTGTGTCGGCAACGATGAACTTGGGCTTGTCGAGTTGCTCTATGATCGCCTCCTGCGCGCCTGGCGGATTGTTGGCAAGCAACACATATTTCGCCCTGCGATGAGCGGCCGGCAACACCGGTGAGTAGCCCTCCACCACGCCCAGTTCCGTACTGAGAGTGCGTCTGTTATTCATGTTCACCTCATACTCGCCGGCCCAGTGGAACGTCTTGCCGTCGCGCACTTTTAATCCCTTGAGGTTCACCTTGTGGCGCTCAAGCAGTGATATATATTTGCGCGGAAAATCGGTGCCAACCACGCCGATCAGCTTAGGCGCGGCGAAGAAGCTCGCCGCCACAGCGGCGTGGCTGCCAGAACCGCCAAGCAGACGCGAATTCTTTTTTTTCGGCGTGGCGATCGAGTCCAGCGCAGTGGATCCAAAGACAAGTAGGCTCATGGTTCTTATGGGTTAAACAAGGAAACGCCCTGTTAACGGGCAGCGGAGAGTAGGCGTTCCTTGAATTGACGACAAGCACCGGCGACGTCCTGCGTTCGCAAAATCGCCGAAACGATGCACACCCGCCGTGCTCCGGCTGCGAGAACATCCTCGAGATTACCAAGGTCGACGCCGCCGATCGCGAACCATGGCCGGTCGAGATTTGCGGACGCCCAGCGGACGTAATCAAGCGTCACTGGCGGACGCCCCGGCTTAGTCGGGGTGGCAAACACGGGGCCAATAGCGACATAATCGGCTCCCGCATCACAGGCCCTGACGGCCTGCTCCGGCGCATGCGAGCTGAGGCCAAGCTCGAGCGCCGAGCCCTTTGTCTTCACCTCATTGATATGCCGATGGCCGGTGTCGAAAAAATCGTCCTGCCCCATGTGCGCCGTGGGAGCTCCAACTTCCGCAGCTATTTTTGGATAGTCATTGATCACCAGCCGAACACCGGCCTCAGCTGTGATTGGGGCCAACCGCTTGGCCAAGCTTACCACATCCGACTCGTTCCAATCCTTGGCCCGAAGCTGCACGAGATCCGCCCCGCCATCGCAGAGCTGCCGACACAACTCCACCGGGTCGCGACCGTAGAGATAGGCAGTGTCCACAAAGCCGTATAGCAAACATTGTTCAAGCAGTTTCATCGCGCTCAAGCACGGGAGCAGCGTGCCAGCCGCTTGGCCAAGCGGCAAGGCAGCGGGGATTTCGGGAGAGAGCAACATTCAGATTTTCGTCAACTGCGTTATCACCGGATCACTTTCTGCAGGATATCATAGATAAAAAATATTTTTGAATCGTGATTTAGTGCATTCGCACTAATATTCAACTTGCAATATTCCAGCACCTTTGAAAGATTTCAACTTAATTTATAATGAAATCTCACTTAATAAATAATTTTACAATGGCGATTTTATTGCTGTTCGGCAGGATCAATGAGGTTAATGCCGATGCTTTGACGTATCAAGTCGTCGTAGACACCGTTACCATCAAAGATTGTAGAGAGACTGCCTCTGGAGTGTTGGCGATTCCCCCTACCTATGATGGAAAACCGGTCGCCAGCATAGGGAACTTTACCTTCCATAGCTGCAGTGGCCTAATGAGCGTGGCGAAACGTTTGAATGGCTGCCGGCAATAATTTTGGGGGGGTTAAAAATTAACACTATCAGCAAATCCGCCGCACCACTCTCCCTTAACTTCGAGAGTATATCAGGCTTAACCTACATAATTGAAGCCTCACATGACTTAAAGAAATGGGGTGAGATTGGCGAAGTCCATGCCGCCGAAAGCTCGGTTGAATTCACTGATTGGCGTGAAGCCCTTTTCAGAAGCAATACTATCCAGTGAAGTTGGAGGAGTAACCGGCGCTAAAAGCTGTTGAATAAAACCTCCACTCCCAGCGGCCAAAACTCTGGAGCAATTTTGCGCCTCATAAAATCTCACTGTTTATCTATAAACTCACAACTTACCCGAAAAAGTAAAATTTACTCAATAGAATACTTTTTTTGGCGCTCAATCATTGGTTTTCATCCGTGAGACATGGGGATTGCCATTAAAGC